>DASZWQ010000112.1 GCA_035546535.1 Pirellulales bacterium
CGAAATCCTCCAAATCTTGTCTGTCAATACCTTCGAGAAAACCCCACTTTTACAGCTACTTTCCACCTCACAACACCAAAACCGTACAGACCCCGACCCTAACCAACGACGCCTATTCGACTTCTAACCGGACAGTACTGAATTCATCTGTGGAATCTGCGAAATCTGTGGACGGATTCCTCCGGCGAGATGCCCACTTCGCACGATTTGCCGCAACGTCCCGGTTGGCCGACTAAAATCTCTCCATGCACCAACAAGCTCCCGCGGCCGCACCGGCCGCCAATTCCGTCGCCCGCGTCGTGCTGGCCAGCTTCATTGGCACCACGATCGAGTGGTACGACTTTTTCCTGTACGGCACGGCCGCGGCGCTCGTGTTCGACAAGCTCTTCTTTCCCACGCTCGATTCGTTCGCCGGCACGATGGCGTCGTTCGCCACGTACGCCGTAGGATTTTTCGCCCGGCCGGTTGGCGGGATCGTCTTCGGCCACTTTGGCGATCGTATGGGTCGTAAGTCGATGCTCGTGACCACGCTGGCCATGATGGGCCTGGCCACGTTCTTGATCGGATTGTTGCCTACGTACGATCAGGTGGGCATCGCCGCGCCGATTTTGCTCGTGGCTCTGCGCTTCGTGCAAGGTTTTGGAGTCGGAGGCGAGTGGGGCGGCGCCGTGCTCATGGTTGTCGAGCACGGTCACTCGGGCCGGCGCGGGCTGAACGCCAGTTGGGTGCAAGCCGGAGTGCCGGCCGGGATGGTGCTGGCCACGACGATCTTCGGACTCTTTTCGCGCCTGCCGGATGAGGCGTTCTTGAGCTGGGGATGGCGCGTGCCGTTTCTGTTCGGCATTGCGCTCTTGTGCGTGGGGCTTTTCATCCGCCTGCAAATTCTGGAGAGCCCGCTGTTCGCCAAAATGCGCGATCGCGACGAGCGTGCCGGTATCCCGTTCTTGACGGTGCTCACGCAGTATCCGCGCAATGTGCTGCTGGCGATGGGAATGCGGTTTGCCGAAAACGGCAGCTTCTACATCTTCACCGTCTTCGTGCTGACGTACGTGACGTCGACGCTCAAGGTGCCGCGTGCGTCGGTCTTAAACGGCGTACTGCTGGCGTCGGTCGCCGAGTTCCTGGTGATACCCGCCTATGGCCTGCTCTCCGACCGCCTCGGCCGGCGACCGGTTTATCTGACGGGCGCGCTAGGGCTGGCCGCGTTTTCGTTTCCGTTCTTCTGGATGCTCGACACGGGGAACGCCACGGTCATTGCGCTGGCGATCGTTATCGGACTGGTAGTGCAATCGGCCATGTACGCGCCGCAGGCCGCGTTCTTCTCGGAACTGTTTGGCACCGAGGTGCGCTACACGGGCGCCTCGATCGGCTACCACATGGCGTCCCCCTTTGCCGGCGGGCTGGCCCCGCTGATCTGCATGGCGCTCTTGAAGTGGGCCGATGGGCGCCCCTGGCCGATCGCGCTCTACATGATTGGCATGTCGGCCGTCACGCTCGTATCGGTGTGGCTGGCGGAGGAGACCCGGCACACGCGCTTGGGCGAGCACTGATCGCCAGACGCAAAACGCGCGCGATCTCGTCAGAGATGAGCTCGCAAATTCGGGCGCCACGGGTGGCTTGTCCACCCGTGTATGTTTGGTACAGGACGCACACTGGTGGGCGAGCCACCAGTGGCACCCACGTTCGTTTGTGCAAGCGCGAAGCGCGTCGTTTATCGGCCCTCTCCCAACTCGGCGTACAGCTCCGGCAAGAACGACGCCAGGTGCGACATCTCTTGCGAGCAATGCACCAGAAGCGCCGCCGCGTCGGCCGGGCCCGGTCGCATCAGCCAGCCGGCTGCCGAGGCGGCCATGTCTCCCACGATGCCGCCGCGCCGCGCCGCGACATGCTCGCCACCAATCCAAAAGCGCGAGCGCATCTCGGCGCCGCCGTCGATCGCGCTTACGTAGTGCAGCAGGTATCCGAAATCGAACGGCACGTTCGCGAAACCCACGCGAGCGCACACGGCCGTTGCCTGCCGCGGATCGGCCAGCAGCGATTCGTCGAGTTGCAATTCACGCGGCCGCAAGAAACGGATGTGATAGCGCCCCAGCGTGCTGCCGATATATTCGTCGACGCACGAGGTTTTCCCGACGTAGCGCGCGCGCCCCGTCGTCCCTGGCACGACGGCCGTCGCCCATTCGGCGTAGACATGGGCCCGCGGATGCCACAGCTTGTAACGCTGCGGTTCATCGCTGTGCCAACCGAACCACCAGTCGACCATGGCCGGTACCACATGCGGCATGACGGTGCGAATCGCGATGCGCAGCCGACCGCCGGCGGCCAGAGAGTAGCCGTTCTCCAGCACACGCTCCGCGGATTCGATCGCCCGCGCCGCGGCGGCCAGCGGTGGCAACAGTGGCTCGGCAACGGGTCCGCGCGCGATCGCTTCGCGAGCGGGCTCTGGCAAGGGCGCCATCTGCGGATTCCAGAACCGCGCGTATGGTTTCCCCTCCAACTCGCCAGGCTGCATGCCCAGGTGTCGGGCGTCGCTTGATGTCACGGCGTTCATGGCCGGCCCATCCAACTGTGGAAGCGTGCTTGCGGATCGTAGACCGAGCGGACGCGGTCGAGTCGCGCCAGGTTAGCGTCGCTGGCAAAACGCGCCGGGCGCTGACCGAGATTCTCGTCCGCCAATTGGCAGCCGCTGGCCCAGTGTTCCATTTCGCGCATTCGCTCGACGGGCCAGCGATCGAACTGCGCGTCGTCTTGCGCGTGCTGCCACACCGAGTAGAGCGCGATGTAGGTATTGTCTTCCATCGAATAGGCCATGTCCGGACGATCCGCCGGCGGCGCCCAGTTCATCCACAACATATGCGACGGCGCGGGCGGCAATGTCTCGGCGATGCGCCGCAGGCCGGGGAGCAAGTCGTCGATCTTCGCCCCCGTCCACATATTGTCGACGGCGTAGCGATAGTTCTCTGGATAGTGCCGCATCACGCTGTAATACAGCGGCTTCAAGCCCGAGGGCACGAAGGGCAGCGCGAACTTGGCCTTCGATCGCAAGGGGCTGCGGTTCATGAAACGCAGCCACTCCCAGGCCTGCGCGTACGAGTCGGCGAACACGGGCGCAATGACAATCATGCCCGCCCCACGCACGCCCAGCGTGTGCCGCGACATGAGAGCTTGCAGCTCGATGCCGCCCGGCACTTCCGGTCCGACGGCGTGCAGCCAGCGAAATACTTCATCGAACATGTCGGCGGCAAATGTCTGCGCCGCGAAGCCGATTACTTTGGGCCGATCGTAAACCCGCAGGTGAAACCGCGTGACGACGCCGAAAAAGCCCGGCCCTGCCCCGCGGGCGGCCCAATAGAGGTCGGCGTTTTCGTCGGCACTTGCTCGCACGACCTCACCATCGGCTGTCACCACGTCGATGGCTTCGACGCTCATGCAGGCGGGCCCGAGCACGCGGCTGTGCCAGCCGTAGCCCCCTTGCAGCAAGTAACCGCCGACGGCCACGCCGCGGCAATGACCGGCCGGAAAGAAGAGCTTTTGCTTGGCCAATTGTGCTGCCAACTCGTGGCCGGCGCGCCCCGGCCCGACGGTCGCACGCTTGGCGGCTTTATCGATGCGCACTTCGTCCAACCGCGAGACATCGAGCAGCAACCCGCCATCGCGGACATGATTGCCCGACCAGCTGTGCCCGCCCGAGCGAACGCCGATGCGCAGGTTCTCGCGTCGGGCCATACGCACGGCGGCCAGAACGTCGCCGGTATCGTTGGCCTGCACGATGATGTCGGGATAGCGCGGTGGCAGGCGCTTGTTCCACATCGTTGCGGCCCGCGCCGTTTCGTAACCGGCTTCGCCTCGCCGAAAGGTTTGCCCAAGAGTTCGTTGACCACGCTGCATCGACACGCTTCCCCCAGAGAGTGCGTTTTGGTGTACTAGGGTACCCCGGAGTTTTGCTGGTGACTATCCATCGCGTTCCTGACGAAGTGAGCCGATCGATGCCAACGCCGACGATTCGCACATCCAGAGAGGGCCCCACGATCACACTCGTGGGCGATGTATACCGATTTCTAGCGACGGGCAAGGAGACGAGTGGCCGCTACGCGACGTTCGAGGCGATCGTGCCGCCCGGAGGTGGGCCGCCGCCCCACACGCACTCGCGCGAAGACGAATCGTTCTACATTCTGGAAGGGGAAATGACCTTCTACGTCGAGGGGGAACGCATTGTGGCGAAACCAGGAACCTTCGCCAGCATGCCGGTCGGAGTGAAGCATTGCTTCAAGAACGAAAGCCACGAGCGGGCGCGGATGATCATCTCGGTGGCGCCGGCCGGACTCGAAGAAATGTTTCTGGCCGCCGGTAGCCCGATCGACCCGGGGGCCGTGCCCGGCCCACCCTCACCGGACGACATCGCGCGGCTTTTGGAATTGGCGCCGCGCTATGGCGTGACGATCGAATTGCCGGCGGGGCATTAGTTAATTTCGATGCCACTCAGCGTGCCGCCGGCGGGTCCTTCAGCTGCTCACGTGCCAAGGCGCGAAGTGCGGCCAGTGAATGGTGCGGCGCGTCGGCCGGCAACATTCCCGCGGCGGCCGCGGCCAGGATCTTTTCCAGATCGGCGTCGGCGAACCGCAAAGGGAATGCATAGTCGTTCCCTTCAAACCTTGGCCCGCGCATCTTGAACGAGATCGCGTCGAGACGGTCGGAAAAGGGTCCATCCGCGGCGCTGATCAATGACCAATTCCACTTGTCGGCCTCGCCCGCCTGGTAGATCCAGGCATGCCGCGGCGCCGGCCGGTCTTTGCCGACTGTGAATTCAATATTCGAGAGCCAGTCCACAGGACCTTCGGCAGGCTCGGGCTGCGATCGCGACCAGATCACCAGGGCTGAACGGTCCGAGAGCCGGAACGAGTGCCACATACCATAGTGAGAATCGAAGCCGGCACCGGAGGTTCGAGGTGTTACATCGAGCGGCGGTTCGACCGTCGCATCGGCCCCCGCCTCCCCATCGATCGCCGGAACGAGCGATTTGTAATCCGCTGGCGGCGTGAACTCGAAAAGTGAATCGTCGAGTGGAATGTTGACGCTGATCTCGTCATATTCCGAGTCGCGACGCGTCGTGCCGTCGTCCAAGACCTCGTCAAGGACCAGGTGCACGGGCAAACCGGTCGTCGGATCAAGCCAGATGGTTTCGATCGTCGTTCGTTCGATATCCTCATCGCGAATGCGGTTTTCGTAAACATCGCACTGTCGGCCGGCGTAGGTTTCGGTCCGCAGTTTTTTGTAGTCCGCCGTTGAAGGCTTCAGAAACTCCGAGGCGATCTGGGCCTGCACACTCGCCTCGGTCTTCAGCTGTGCTTCGAGCGCGCCGATCGGGACCGTGAAGTATTCTTTGTCGTCTGTTTGGGCCAACGTCTGGCGCCGACCGTCGCAATACACCATGGCGCGGCGAATCTCGACTCCGTTCTTTGATTGCCCGACGCCCACGGACGTGTGCCGGTACTTGTTGGGCCGTTTGACGAGAAACTCGGTCGGCACCTTCACGGCCGGTGCCTCCGGCTTGTGGTTATCGTAAATGTAATCCGTGCCGCGAATGCGAATCGACTGCACCGCAAAGAAACGCTCCGGCAATGCCTCCAGCCCGTAAGCATGCTCCGCCGTCGGCGAGATAAGAATGGCCGCCAGGCTGATCGCCACGAGCAAGCAAGCTGCCGTGGCCAGTAGGGCCAGCGGACGCCGCCGAATCGTCAACCCCGCGGGCACAACGTCAGCGCGCGCAGCCGCCACGCGCTCGATAACTTGTTCGCGCTCGTCCACGCTCACCTCCCGTAGCGGCGCATAGTAGCCGGTCAGCAATTCGTCGAGCGTGCGATCGTCGTTCTCGCGGGCGTTCATGATTTCGCCTCCCGATCGAGCAGTTTCGTGCGCAATCGTTCTCGGGCTCGTTCCAACAACTTGTAGAATCCCGACGAGGAAAGCTCGAGCGCCTGTCGGGCCACGGCGACCGGCTCTCCGCACAAATAATGAATGTGCAGGGCTAGACGCTCGTCGTCCGGCAATTCGGCCAATGCCGCATGGACCAAGAGCCGCGTGTCGGCAGCGCCATCGCTGGCCGGCTGCAGCGGGTCCTGATCGAGCGCTACAAACCGCGTGCGATTGCGCGCCTGCCGCCGCCGGAAATCGGTCCCTTCGCGCCGGGCAATCGACACCAGCCAGCCGGCCAGGGCCGCGGGCTCGCGCAATTGCCGCAAGTTGCCCAGCGCGCGGACAAACACTTCCTGCACCAGTTCATCGGCTTCGGCCGGCGCACCGGTGGCGTCGAGCAGGATGGCGCGCAGCAGCGGCGCGTAGCGGTCGTAGATTCGCCCGACCGCGTCATGTTCGCCCGCTGCGGCTCGACGCGCCAACTCGGCGTCCTCGGTCATCGACAGCTCCTGTCCATGCTGTTGGTCTACAGAATAGACGGAGAGGGGTGGAGATTTTCCACCGAAATCATAAGACGCTTTTTAAAAACAACCGTGGAGCACTCCTAAGGAATGTCACCTGTAGCTTGGCTACCAGTCCTTAAACCGAGTTCCGCACTGGTGGGCGAGCCACCAGTGGCACCCGATGCTCGTCATGACATCGAGCCGACGGCCTTTTGTTCAGGTACCTCGGCAGAAGCGGTCCCCGCGGCCGGCGTCCTCGGTAGCGGCACGACCAAGGCCAAAAGCGCCAGGCCCCCCGTGACCGCGGCCAGGACAAAGAACATCGGCGCGTACGAGCCGGTTAGCGCCTGGCTTTCGGCCATTAGCTCCGGCCCCAGGGCCGAGGCCAGCACCGTGGCAAACTGGGCGGCGCCCTGAATACCGCCGAGGCGCGCCCGACCGAAAAGATGCCCAAACGCGGCGAAGAACACCACTGTCACCAGTCCGCCGCTCAGTCCGATCAAGGCAGCGTAAACGCGCGCACCGGCGGGGGTGGCGATGGTCGGAAACATGGCGAGCGCCCCGGCCAGGAGAACGAGCCCGATGCCCAGCAGCTTCACGACGCGCGTGCGCGAGGCAAGGGCGCCGCCGACGAGATTCGCCAGCAGGCCGATGCCGGTGAGGATGGCCATGATCTCGACGGCGATTTTCTGGTCCAGATCGCGTTCGGCCAGCATCGACTCGTTGAACAGCGTCACGCCCGACCAGACCAGATTGAATACGCTCGAACCCAAGACCAGAACCCAAAAGGCGGGCGTGGCGAGCGCCTGGCCGAACGTGAAATCGGCGGCGCCGTGTTCGGCAGGCGAGGTGGGCACATCCGGCGCGTCGGGCGCAACGCCGCACGATTCGGGCGTGCTGCGCGCAAAAAGCCAGAACAGGGGAACAATCGCCAGCAGCATGTAGCCCACACCCTGCCAGGCCGGCCGCCAGCCATGTTCTTTTACAGCCTCGCCCATTCCCAGCACGCTGGCAATAAATCCGAACGTCAAAAGCACCGCAAATGCGCCCATCGCCAGGCCCAGGCGGCGGCTGAACCATTTGCCGATCGCGGCCATGCTGACGACCGAGAGTGCGCTTTGCCCAAACCCGCGCACCAAGATCAACGTGGCCAAGAGCGACATCCAGCCCGTCGCCTCGCCCATGGCCAAGACGGAAACACCGAGAGCAGCAGTCACCGTCGCCAGCGCCATGCGCACGCCCCAGCGATCGATCATCCAGCCGACCGGAAGACAGAATGCCGCGCCGATCAACGACGCGATCAAGTTGATGTGTGCGAACGTGACGCGGTCGACTTGCAAGTCCGCAAGCAGGGGTTCGGTGACCAGCCCCAAGCCATGCGTGCGCCCAGGCAGCGTGGCGGTCATGGCGACCGCGGCCACGAGCACGTTGATCCAGCCGTAGTAGAAAGGCAATCGGCTGGGCCAGGGGCGATGATTGGTCATTTCTCCAGCAGACTTCATGCGGCGCGCACCTTGGGCCGCCCGCGCGCCATGACCCACGCCGCGGCCAGACCGGCGAACATTGCCAATCCCGCCCAGCGAATCAAGCCCGACTCGTACACGACCATGCCGTTAAAAACGATGAACAACATAAACGCGTGCAGCACACGATCGATCCACACCGAGCGGGCGGCGTAGCCATTGGGCCTGGCCCACCACCACAGCATGTCGCCGGTCCACAGCCAGGTGAACAAGTACGAGACGTAGATTCCCTCGCCGATGCCGCTCACCTCGCGCGTGTGTTCGAAGGCGTGGGCGTGCGACCAGCCGTGATAGAAATGAAAGGCCACGCCCAGGTGGACCCAAAAGCAAACGATGCTCCACGTCCAGCACCAGCGGGCGACCTGGCCTGCATATGTCTCGGCGCGCCAATCGGCCGGCGCGAGCCGCATCATTAATACGAGGGCCGCCGCGTACCAGGCGAGCGACAGACGCACCGTGTTGCGCGTGAGCATTTCACCCGGCTCGGCCGCGATCGCAAAGGTCAACAAAAACGTTGCAGCAACCAGCGCCGCGCCGCCTGCCACAAAGCCGACGGCTAGCGGCAGCAAAATCGCGCGCGGATTTTCGAGCGTTGTCGCCATCTGGAAATCGAACGCGGCGAGGCTGGCGGGTGGGACAGATCGGAGCGAGAGTTCTAAAGTATACTCGGGCGAAGTCGTTGCCGCTGTCGTCCTTCCAGTAGGCATCGCTAATGCCCGTGGGCGCGGACATTTTTTCGCCACGGCCCCGGCCGACCAACTTTCGTCCGACGTGCTAACGGTGTACTCTCAAGTGACTTGGCCCGCCCGATTCACGCACACCAGCCCACGAGGGAACTTATGCGCAAGCCACTTCGCTCCATCCGCCGCCAGGTATCGCGACGCCAGTTCCTGGCCGCCGGTGCCGCCGGTTCGGCCCTGCTGGCTGGATTGCCGACCATCGTGACAGCCAAAAAAACCGATTCACCGCTAGTCGTGGGCGAGGGAGAGCATCGCTACGAAGTGCAGCACGACTGGCCACAACTTCCCGACAGATTTACCTGGCAAACGACACATAACGTGGCCGTCGATAAGGCCGGCTGCCTGTACGTCATTCACGAAGGCAAGGCCGACCAGAAGGATCACCCCGCGATCTTCGTCTTCGATCCCGACGGCAAATACATCCGCTCGTTCGGCAAGCAATTTCAAGGCGGAGGCCACGGGATCGAAATCCGCGAAGAAGCCGGGCAGGAATTCCTGTACGTCTGCGCCTACCAGATGCTGAAGACCTTCGCCAAACTCGACCTGGCAGGCGAAACCGTCTGGCAGAAGTATGCGCCCATGGATTCCGGAGTGTACGCCGCCGACGAAAATACCAAGCCGACGGGTCAATGGGGGCGCGACCGGTTCATGCCGACGAATTTCGCGTTCCTCGACGACGGCGGCTTCCTCCTGGCCGACGGCTACGGCGCCTTCTACGTCCACCGCTACGACAAAAACGGCAACTGGCTCTCGTGTTTCGGCGGGCCGGGCGAAGGAAAAGGGAAGTTCAACACGCCGCACGGCGTGTGGGTCGATCGCCGCGCCGGCCGCGAACCGGCGATCGTCGTGTGCGATCGCGCGAACAACACGCTGCAATATTTCTCGATGGACGGTAAATACCTCGAGACGCTGACCGGCTACGGACTGCCGGCCAATGCCGAGACGTGGAAGAACCTGCTCGTGATCCCCGAGCTGCACGCGCGGATCACATTGCTCGACGAGAAGAATAATGTCGTGGCCCGGCTGGGCGACGACGTGGCCCGGATAACGGGCGAAGGGGGGATGAAAATCCGCACCGATCGCAATGCCTGGCAGGCGGGCAAGTTCGTCCACCCACACGACGCCTGCTTCGGCCACGACGGCAGCATCTTCGTAGCCGAATGGGTCGCCACCGGCCGCGTTTCAAGGCTCCGCCGCGTTTCTTAGAAATTTTTGCACCACGGAGACACGGAGACACGGAGAAGAAATGCAGAAGTAAGAATGCAGAATGACAGTAGTGCCAAGTTTGGCGGATTGATATAGGTGAACGCAAGGCTCCTCTTGTACATGACTTGTGTCCAGCAGGTCACTTCCAAGGAGGGAGCCATGCGTTCAAGGGTGAGTCATACCATAACGAGCCA
>DASZWQ010000113.1 GCA_035546535.1 Pirellulales bacterium
TATGCTGGGCACCTTGCGACGATGCAGCCTCCGCGAACAAGTTTCCTCATGGGGACTCGGCGGCCAAGGTAGCCGAAAAGTCCTCGACCTCCTGGAAAACACGGCCGCTCTGGCGGCCTAAACTGCGAAACTCGAACTGAGCGCTTTCGGCGCGTTCGGCCCTCGTTCTGTCGAGTATTCAGGGCCCTGCTGGTCCTTGTCTGCGCTTTCATTCGCTCGTTGTTCCGGTAATTCATCCACCGCATCGGTCACAAGTCATGAAATTCGCAGCACTCGCGCTTGCTTCCTGCTTGTACGTCGCCATTGTGCTGAGCGCCGGGCGAACGGCGTGGTCGCAATCACCTTATGCCACGATCTTTCCGAATCTCGTTGATTTTCCGGCCGGGATCGGGGGGGAACCGATCGGCGATCTTTTTCGGCAAGGCCCCATCGGTGGTGGCACGTACTACGGCATCACGACGAGCGGCAATCCTGCCGTCTACGCGTTGCCGTATCCCGCCTTTCCCGAGCAACCGACATTGCTTGCCCCGATACCCGTCGGAGCGCCGACGGCGATCGTTCCCACCGTGGATTCCTCCGGTTCCCCAACGGCGCTATACAGCATGACGGACCAAGGGTGGCTCTATAAATCGTCGCTCACGCCCGATTTTCCGACGCTCGTTGGATCTCTTGGTCAGACGATCGATAATGCTGGCACACCCCAGGGCAGCCTGGTGTCCGACGGAACCGCGGTCTATGGAACCACAACCAACGGTGGCGCTGGCGGCGACGGCATCATTTACAGAATCTCCCTCGACGGTTCCGGAGCACACCGTCTGCACGATTTCGCAACGGGAGGAGGGGGAGCGCCGGTAGGCGGACTGACCGCCGTGCCGGTTCTCTCGTTTCCGCAGGGAGTCGCGGTCACGACCACCATGCTCTTCGGCACAACGTCGACCGGCGGTGCTTTTGGCGACGGCACTCTCTTCGAGATCAATCTCAGCGGCGGTGGATTCAAGGTGTTGCACGACTTCAACGGAGCTGACGGCGCTGCTCCGATGACGGCCCTGACGGTTGTCGGTAACACCGTCTTCGGAACAACCAGTGCCGGCGGCACGGCGAATGACGGCACAGTGTTCAGCTTCAACACACTGGACAATAGCTTTCAGTCTTTGCACTCGTTTACAGGCGCCGATGGCGCGCACCCGATGGCGGCGCTGGCCACATTTCCGCTGGTCATCGAAGAGGCCAACCCGCCGATATTTGCCGGCGCTGCGATCGTCGGCACAACGTATGACGGTGGAGACGCCAATAAAGGGACCCTCTTCTACATGCAGCCTGACGGCACGTTTCACTCGCTGTACAGCTTTCACGGACCAGACGGCGCCCATCCGATGGGACCTATTATCTGGACCGGTCCTTTTGCGGCCGACTTTCTAGGGACGACCATGAACGGCGGAGCCGATGGCGCCGGCACGGTGTTTCGAGGCTCGTTCAACCTGCCGGAACCGTCGAGCGTCGCGCTCGGTCTGTTGGGCGTGATCATGCTAGGGGTGCGGGGCGCCGTAGCGCGGAAGCAACCAAGCCGCTGAGTGCCCCTTTCCCCCCCGGTCATCGCGCTGGGATAATTAACCGCTCGGCGTGATCTCATGCCTGCGTGGCGGTCCCGTTCTTGACCCCCCGTAGGGCAAGCGATACATTGCCGGTTGCATGCTCGGCGCGACACGCCGGGCTTTTCTTTGGCCGACCTTTGTGAAACGATTCACAATGTTCGGTCCCAAAGCTGCCATTCCCTCGGAAAAACCTGCGGTTCGCCCTATGCAGAGCGTAATGCTGCCGCTGTTTCTGCTGGTGCTAGCCGCGACCGGCTTATCGGTGGGGCTGGTCACCGCCGGCAAGTTAATCGGGCCCCGGCGCGAGGGGGCTGTCAAGCGCATGCCGTACGAAAGCGGCATGAACCCGATTCACGACGCTCGCCGCCGCTTCGACGTGCGCTTTCATCTGGTGGCAATCGCCTTTCTGGTCTTCGACGTCGAACTCTTGTTCCTTTATCCCTGGGCCGTGGCCAGCAAGCCGACGGCCGACGGCGAATCGGCGCGCGGCATCGATCGGGCGGTGCAAATGCACCTGATCGAGGGGCGCGGAATCGTCTTCGCCGAGACCATGGTCTTCATTGCCCTGTTGGCGCTGGGTCTGGTTTACGCCTGGCGAAAGGGGGTGTTTCGATGGCGCTAGAGCTGCCCGAAAATGTCGTCGTCAGCAAGCTCGACGCACTGGCCAGTTGGTGCCGCAAGAACAGCCTGTGGCCGATGCCTTTCGCCACGGCCTGTTGCGGGATCGAGCTGATGGCCACGGGCGCCAGCCGCCACGACTTGGCGCGATTCGGGGCCGAAGTGTTTCGCTTCAGCCCGCGGCAATGCGATCTGATGATCGTGGCTGGCCGGGTGGTGATGAAGATGTTGCCGGTGCTGCAGCGCATCTGGCAGCAGATGAACGAACCGAAGTGGTGCATCTCGATGGGGGCCTGCGCCTCGACCGGCGGTGTGTTCGACACC
Source organism: Pirellulales bacterium (assembly GCA_035546535.1). Lineage (NCBI taxonomy): Bacteria > Pseudomonadati > Planctomycetota > Planctomycetia > Pirellulales > Pirellulales bacterium. The sequence continues at coordinate 2,535 of DASZWQ010000113.1, forward strand.
TATGCGGTGGTACAGGGGATCGACCGCTTCATCCCGGTCGACATGTACGTGCCCGGCTGCCCGCCACGTCCCGAGCAATTGATCCAGGCGATCATCGATCTGCAGGACAAGATTCAGGCCGAGGGAACGATCAACGGCGACGAGTTCAACTTGCCTTCGCGGCAGCGGCAGAAGCGGGCATTGATCGAGTTGCCCGTGCTGCCGAGCCTTCCGCATCATCACACACACCGCTAGAGACTAGCCGCGGCCCGCATGCCGCAACGGTTGTATGATCCAGTCCGCCACGCTCGAAAAACTTACTGCCGCGTTTCCGCAACTGGCGCACAGCGAATTTCGCGGCCAGGCGCGCGTGGTGGTCCCCAAGGATGCGTTCGGCGCCGTGCTGCCGTGGCTCAAGAAGCAGGCGGGCTTCGATCTGCTGGTCGACGTCACCTGCGTCGACTATTTGAACTATCGCGACGCGCAAGATCGGTTCGGCCTGGTGTACCTGCTGGCTTCGACCGCCACGAACGAGCGTCTCTCGGTCCGCGTGTTTTTGAACGAGCCGGATCTGGCTATTCCGTCCGTCGTTCCCTTGTGGGAAGGGGCCAACTGGATGGAGCGCGAGGTGTACGACATGTTCGGGATCGTGTTCGAAGGGCATCCCGATTTGCGCCGCATCCTGCTGCCGGACGAATTCGAGGCCTATCCCTTGCGCAAGGACTATCCCTTGCAAGGGCGTGGCGAGCGGCACAACTTCCCCGTGCTGACCAGGGATCGAGGCTAGGGAATCGGAATTTCATATGCCGCTCGAGCCCGCCACACTCACTGCCGAAGCGCCCCGCGACGAAGCCCAGGATTACATCTGGACGCTCAACTTCGGTCCGCAGCATCCGGCCACGCACACGACGCTGCGGCTGGTGCTGAAGCTGGACGGCGAGCGCGTGGTCGACGCGGTGCCGGACATCGGCTACCTGCACTCGGGCTTCGAGAAGATCGGCGAGAGCCTGAACTACAACCAGTACGTCACGGTCACCGACCGGATGAACTACATCTCGCCGATGGCCAACAACGTGGCCTGGCACTGTGCGGTCGAAAAGCTGCTGGGGCTCGAAATTCCGCCCCGCTGCAAGTACCTCCGCACCATTCTTTGCGAGCTGGCGCGCATCAGCGATCACTTGCTGTGCAACGGGGCCGTCGGCCTCGACGTGGGTGCGTTCACGTACTTCCTGTACGCCTTCAATCGCCGCGAAGACCTGTACGACATCTTCGAAACGCTGTGCGGCGCGCGCTTCACGAACAGCTACACCCGCGTCGGCGGTGTGATGCACGATGCCACGCCGCTGTTCGTGGAGCTGGTGCGCGAGTTCGTGCGGACGTTCCCCAAAACGCTCGACGACATGGACCGGTTGCTGAACCGCAACCGCATCTTTGTCGATCGCACCAAGGGAGTGGGCATCCTCACCAAGGAGCAAGCGATCAATCGCAGTTGCTCAGGGCCGGTCGCACGCGGCAGCGGCGTGACGCGCGACTTGCGCAAAGACGAGCCTTACCTGGCGTACAGCGATCTCGATTTTCAGGTTTGTTGTGCCACGGCCGGCGATTGCTACGCCCGCTACCTGGTGCGCATGGCCGAAATGCGCGAGAGCCTGAAGATCGTCGAGCAGGCGATCGAGAACCTTCCGTCGGGTCCCGTGAATGTCGACATTGGCGAGAGGACGACGATTCCCACGAAGCGCGAAGTCTATTCGACGATCGAGGGCTGCATTTCGCACTTCGAGCTGACGATGAGCAATCGCGGCTTCGAAGTGCCTTGCGAAGAAAGCTACGGCGCGATCGAGAGTCCGAACGGCGAGCTGGGCTTTTACCTTTGCGGCGATGGCAGCGAAGTGGCGTACCGTGCCCGCTGCCGGCCCCCTTCGTTCATTCACTTCGCCGTGTTCCCGCACTTGATCCGCGGCCACACACTGTCGGACGTGGTGGCGGTGCTAGGCAGCTTGAACATCATTGCAGCGGAGCTGGATCGGTAGCCAAAAAAACCCTCTCCCTACGGGCGAGCCGGAAAAACCCTCTCCCTCCGGGAGAGGGCAGGGTGAGGGACAAGACCAAACGACGAGGATCAGCGAACCGCTTAGTAACGACACCAATAAACGGAACCACTAGACCCTCCCCCCGGCCCCTCCCTGAAAGGGAGGGGAGCTATGGGGAACAACGAAATAGCTGCCCGACACGATGGCAACTCCCGAGCGCGTACTCACTGACGAGATGGTCGAGGCGATCAAGGCACTCTTCCCGCGTTATCCGACGCGGCAGGCCGTGACGCTGCCGGCGTTGCACATCGTCAACGAGCGGCTGCGCTACGTGCCGATCGCGGCCGTGGTCGAGATCGCCCGGCTGTTGGACCTGGCCCCGGCCGAGGTGCAGGACACGCTCAGCTTTTACGGGTTCTTCAAGCAGGACGCGCCGCACGGCCGCACCCGGGCGTGGGTGTGCCGCTCGATCAGTTGCGCGTTGCGCGGCGGCGAAGAAGTGCTCGAGCACATGTGCCACACGCTGGGAGTGAAGCCGGGCGAGACGACCAAGGACGGCCGCGTGACGCTCGAGTTTGGCGAATGCCTGGGGGCCTGCGACTTTGCCCCGTGCATGCTGGCCGGCAAGACCTTGTACAAAGACCTGACCATCGAGAAGGCGGACGCATGGATGTCGAGCCTATCGACCGCCGAGGCAGGCGGACAGGTCGAAGGTCCCGATGTGGGTGGGCGTGGGGGGCAAGAAAGATGAAGCGGTCGAGCGGATCCAGTAAATCGTCTCATCAGAAGTGGCTACCAATTCAGGCGCCGAACGGTCGCCATAAGGCGTCGTCGACGGGTTTCGGTCGCTTTCAAATCTTGCACGTCGATGCATTCGAGTGGCTCAAAAGCGCTCGTCCGAACTCCGTTGAAGCGGTTGTTACGGATCCTCCCTACGGACTGATCGAGTACACCGATTCGCAGTTGCAGAAGAGGAAGTCTGGCAGAGGCGGTGTTTGGCGGATTCCACCGTCCTTCGATGGTTGCAAGCGTTCTCCGCTACCACGCTTCACGGTTTTAGGGCCTGAAGGACATGAAAAATTAAGGACATTCTTTGCACGACTCGCCTCGGGACTGATGCGAGTCATGACGCCTGGCGCGCATCTTTTTGTCGCGACGAATCCTCTTGTCTCCTATCTTGTCTATGAGCCATTGATCGCTGCCGGATTTGAGAAGCGCGGCGAGATAATTCGTCTTGTTCAGACGCTACGAGGTGGCGACAGACCAAAGAACGGCGAGCAGGACTTCCCCATGGTTACCGTCATGCCGCGGTCGTCTTGGGAGCCATGGGGGCTATTCCGGAAGCCTTGCGAGGGCACTGTACGCGATAATTTGCGGAAATGGGGCACAGGCGGGCTTCGACGCGTCTCGGACAGGGAACCGTTTCGCGACGTAATCGACTCAAGCGTAGCCCGGAATGGCGAGCGAAAAATTGCACCGCACCCGTCCTTGAAGCCGCAGCATTTCTTGCGTCAAATTTGCCACGCCGCGTTGCCGCTTGGCAAAGGCACAATTCTCGATCCGTTCATGGGCTCGGGTTCGACTGTAGCCGCCGCCGCAGCGTGCGGCCTTGAAAGCATCGGCCTGGAGATGAACGAGGAGTACTTCCGCATGGCAGCGAAGGCAATTCCTCTTCTTGCGTTGCATCCAGTACGCGACGAGGAGTGATGGATGGCACGGAGGGCATATTTTGACGCAACGGTACCGCTACCACCGGGCTTGGAAATCGCCGCGATTCAAAAGGCAATCGACTTCGTCGAAAAGGCCGCGTCGGATTTAGTTGAGATTTACCTCGAACAAGCGAACGTGTTCAGTGCGATCATTGGGATTTTCGGAACAAGGGCGTTGGATTCCGTAAGCAATTACGAGAAGAACAAAAACCTTCACACCGCCCAACAGCGGTTTCCGGATTTGAAGCGTCGTGGCTCGCCGGCAATCCCGTCTGCGAAGGAATCGTTAGAGAGCAAAGGCAGCAAACGACCCTGGGCCATTCAATCCCATTACGACCATCCGGGATGGTACATCGTTTGGCGATATCTCGTCGACACGACGGAGTCGATCGAGCCGGGTCGCTCGGTTGTCATTTGGCGCGTCCATATTGTGTTCCTTGAAAAATCTGATTGGAAATACGAGAAGAGCACGGCTGGCGCGCAGGGCGGTGGCCGTACTCACACCTTTGGTGTCATGAACGCGGCCAAGAAACTAGCTGGTAAGGCGGTATACTGCCGTCCGGATGTCCGTATCAGAGACGGAAAGCCTGTCCCCAAAAACGGTAGTCACGAGTAATGACCGTGCCGAAGTTCGAACCAGTTCTGCTCGCCAACATCGACAAGCCGGACAGCCACACGCGCGCTGTCTACGAGGCGAACGGCGGCTACAAGGCGCTACGCAAAGTACTGGCCGAAATGCAGCCTCCCGCGCTCGTCGAGCTGGTAAAGAACAGCAATTTGCGCGGCCGCGGCGGCGCCGGCTTTCCGACGGGCCTGAAATGGACCTTCCTGCCGAAGGACCATCCCGGCCCAATCTACATGTGCATTAACGCCGACGAGAGCGAGCCGGGCACGTTCAACAATCGCATTCTCATGGAGGAAGATCCTCACCAGGTGATCGAGGGGATCATCCTCAGCTGCTATGCCACCAAGGCCCAAACCGCGTACTTGTATCTGCGGTACGAATATCCGCTCTGCCTGGAACGCCTGCAGGACGCGATCGACGAATGCTATGCGGCGGGCTACCTGGGCAAGAACATCCTCGGCAGCGAATTCTCGCTCGATATCTTTTTGCACCGCGGCGCCGCGGCTTACATCTGCGGCGAAGAAACCGGCCTGATCGAAAGTCTGGAAGGCAAGCGTGCCTGGCCGCGCATCAAGCCGCCGTTTCCGGCCGTGGAAGGTGTCTTTCGCAAGCCGACGGTCGTCAACAACATCGAAACCGTCGCCTGTGTCACGCACATCGTCAATCGCGGCGTCGACTGGTTCAAATCGATCGGCGTTCCCGCCGATCCGAAGAACCCACGCGATCCCGGCAGCTATGGGCCGAAGCTCTACTGCTTGAGCGGCCACGTGAACAAGCCGGGCTGCTACGAAGCGCCGCTTGGAATTACCTGCCGGCAGTTGATCGACGAATACGGCGGCGGCGTGTGGAAAGGACGCAAAGGAAAGGCGGCCATTCCCGGCGGCATCAGCATGGGCCTGTTGACCGAAAAGGAATTCGACACGCCGCTCGATTTCGCGGGACCGGGGCGCGTCGGCTGCCTGGGCCTGGGGACCGCGGCCGTGGTCGTGATGGACGAAACCGTCAGCATCGTCGACTTCCTGCACAACAGTTGCCGCTTCTTCCAGCACGAAAGCTGCGGGCAATGCACCCCCTGCCGCGAGGGAACACGCTGGTCGCTGGAAATGCTCGATCGCATCAAGGCGGGCAAAGGCCGGCTGCGCGATCTCGATTTGCTGCTCGAGATCGGCGACTCGATCGGCATCATCCCCGGCACCACGATCTGCGGGCTGGCCGACGGCGCCGCCTGGCCGATCAAGAACGCGATTCGCAAGTTCCGTGGCGAGTTCGAAGAGTACATCAAACGCACCAACCCACAGGGCTACGCGGTAACGCACGCGGTAAAAGCGCTGCCGGTGCTGGCGGGACACTAGAAGTGATGAGCGCTGAGTGATGAGTGATGAACGACGAGGAAAAATCGCCGCTGACTGGCAGGACAAAGTCGTTTGCTTTACGAATTATTCGGCTGTACTCGGCGCTTCCAAAAACAGCGGCGGCACAGGTTATAGGAAAACAACTGCTCCGGAGTGGAACGTCGGTTGGCGCGCAGTATCGCGAGGCACGGCGATCACGTAGTCGCGCGGAATTCATCAGTAAGACCGAGTCGGCGATCCAGGAACTTGACGAGACTACGTATTGGTTAGAACTACTAAGCGATGCGAAAATCATTCCGGCCAAAAGGTTGGATGACCTAGTTCGCGAGGCTACAGAGTTAACGGCCATGCTTGTCAGCTCTGCAAAAACGGCAAAAGAGAATCGACCCGCCGGCAGAAAAGTCCGGTAAGTGTATTTTCGTTCATCACTCAGCACTCATCGTTCATCATTAAACGCCATGGGTATCGTTCTCGTAGACGGCCGGGAAGTAAGCGTGGGCGACCACGAGCGCTTAAACGGCATTCAGGCCGCCGAGCGCGCCGGCGTCGAGATTCCGCACTACTGCTGGCACGCGGGGCTGACGGTCGTGGCCAGTTGC
>DASZWQ010000114.1 GCA_035546535.1 Pirellulales bacterium
CAATTGCCATTGTTCGTCCGTCAGGTCGCTGGGATAATTCGCGCACATCGTTACGGCTCCGTCTTCCTTGACTTGAGAACCAAGACGGCGGAGTCGTAACGTTTTTCATCGATTCATGCAATTTGAAAACACGGTCTTAGAATCGTGATCGAGCTCGAGCCCTTTCCGCTGTCGCTCGTCAACGACGTCGACACGATGGTCCGCTTGCTCGATGACGTAGGGCTGGCGAGCGTGCAGGCCAATATCGACGTCTCGCACCTGGCCCTGTCGCACGTGCGACCGGAGGAGCTACGCCGCCTGGCGGGCCGGGCCGGGCACGTCCATATTTCGGACTGTGACGGCCGGGTGCATGGCGACTTGCCGCCAGGGCGCGGGGTCGTTGAGTTCGAGCCCTACTTGCGCGAAATCAAGGCGCTGGCGATCGACGGTGCGATTTCCATCGAACTTGAGTTCGCTCCGCAGCCCGAGCGCATCGTGGAATGGGTCGAAGAAGCGTATCGGGCGACCGACCGGCTACTCGCGCCGCTTGGCCTGCGAGGCTAGCCCATCGGAGGGGCGACCGCGCTCAGCTTTCGCCGCGCAGCCACTCGGGCACGCGTTGCACGCGGCCCTCGCGATCGACACAGGCCAAGGTGCTATGCCCTTCGGCCAGCAATTCCTCGCCGCGGTAAATCTCGTACGCGTGCTCGATCTTGGCCGCCGATATCTTGCTGACCCGCGTCCGCAGCGTCAGCACGTCGTCGTATTTGGCGGGCTTCTTGTAAGTGCAGCCGATCCGCACCACGACCATGAACATTCCCTCTTCCTCGACCTGGCGGTAATCGCGACCATTAGCGCGCAATAGTTCGGTCCGCCCGATCTCGAAGTACGTGAAGTAGTTCGCATGGTGCAACACGCCCATGGCGTCCGTTTCCTGGTAGCGGACGCGGATCGGAATGTCTTGTTCGAGAACCATGGTCGTGGGCATCTGGTGTGCATCCCCCTTGAACCGCCCGGCCCTCCAGGGACGAGGACTTCCGGTGGCCGCCATCTTAGAAACTATCGCATTGCGGACATAGACGAACTGCAAGGACCGCGCCAACGATCGGGAGTGCTCGAAGGTTGACGCAAAACGGGCCATTCTCTACAGTTACCGGTCTCTGTCGTGTTCCTGAAAAGGCCCGCACGTCTACGCCCACAGCGTTTCAAATACCGCAACCCTGTCGCGAGTCACAAGTCGCATGAGCACGGGTGAAGGGTTGGGGACGGGCTACTCGACGATGCGGGGTCGCAATTACCCCTCGATTCGCCAGTTCACGGTTTTTCTCGAGAATCGCGTCGGCCAGTTGCTCGAGGTTGTGCGCCGCTTCGAGGGAAGCAAGGTGCGGATCGTGGCCCTGTCGATCGCCGACTCGGCGGAATGCGCCTTTGTCCGCTTTTTGCTCAGCAACCCGGAAAAAGGGCGCGAAATCCTCGAACGTGCCGGGCTGGCGCTGATCGAATCGGACCTGATCGGCGTCGAATTGCCGACGGGCCCGCAGCCGCTCCTGGAGGTCTGCACAGCCCTGTTACAGGCCGAGGTGAACATCGTGCAGGCCTATCCCCTGTTGGTTCGTCCCCGCGGCCGCCCGGCCGTGGCCCTGATGGTCGATAATATCGACATGGGGATGGAGACGCTGGCCAATAAAGGCTTTTCGATGATCACCGAGGGGGATCTGAGCGACGAGGACGAGTAGGCGCCGTCCGATCGCGCTGCCTTTCGTTCGCTCCGGCGTGATGTTACGGTTGCCGTGCTGCCCATCAAAGTAAGGGTATGAACGAACAGGACTCCCCAATCTGCCGAAGGTGGCTGGCGATTGTCGCATACCGTTGCGAAATCGCGGGCTCACCGACTGATTCCATTGATATCCAGGTTCGTTATCTGGAGGCCGACTCGGTGCCGGAGATCGAATCTCGGATAAAGTCGGAACCAACTCAATCCTATGAAAACCAGGCGGGCGAGATCGTAACTTGGCCCCTCATTCGAATGATGGCTGCGGAGCCCATGGATCAAGTCCCGAATGGCTCAGAGATCGTCGGTTTTATCGCTGGATGCCACGACTTCGTTAGGTGGACCAAGGGTATGCCCTAAGAACGCGTTCTGGTGCCGCGTTAGGCTACTATCGTCTCCGCTCCTTGACTTGGGCCGCGTTCCGGGTTCAGACTAGAGATTCTTGCCACCATTGAAGTTTTCGCCCTGAATCCGAGCCTTCGCGTCATGCCCATTGCCGTCCTCTGCCCGAACTGCAAGGCCCGCTTCCAGGTCAGCGAGAAATTCGCCGGCAAGCAAGGCCCCTGCCCGAAGTGCAAGGCGCCGATCACGATCCCCGCCGCACAAGCGGAAGTGCAGATTCACGCCCCGGACGCGGCCGCTCCAGGGGGCAAGACGGCCACCGGCGCACCGTCGCTCAAGCCGATTACGCGCAAGGAAACCAAGCTGCCGCTCATTCCCACCGTGATCGCGGTCTGCGGCGTGCTGACGGTCTTGGCCGTCGCCGCGGTGGCCGGCAAGGTCTTTCAAGATATCGTGGCCTTGCGCGGGATCGCCCTCTATCTCGTATCGGTGCCAATTACCGTGGCGGGTTACGCGTTTCTGCGCAACGACGAACTCGAGCCGCACCGCGGCCGATGGCTGTGGGTTCGCGCGGCCATCTGCGGGCTGGGGTTCACCGCGCTGTGGGTCGGCTACTGGTTCATACCGGTCGACCTGCGCACCACCGGCTGGAGCTGGTTCTTCATCGCCCCGGCGTTACTTTCCATCGGTGGCGGCATCGCCTGGGCCTGCTACGATCTCGATTTTGGTAACGGCTTTCTGCTTTGCTGCTTCTACGCCGCTTTGACCATTGCGCTAGGATGGCTGGCGGGCTTGGAAATGCCCTGGGCCGTGATCCGCTCGCGATAGTGAACAGCGGCACCGTGCCGCTCACGAATCGGGGTGGGCCTGCCGGAATTTCGCCGACATCTCGCGAACGATGCGCTGCTCGATCTCGCGGTTTCGCAGGCTATGTCCCTTGCCGGGCAGAATCTCGACGATGGCATCGCTCCCGAGCGTCTCGAGCGACACCTTCAGCTTCCGCACGGCGCCGTCCAGGTAAAACGTGTCGAGTTCGCCCGTGATGATATTCAGCTTGCCTGCCAGTCGCGGACCGAGCGTCGGCCAATTTCGTTCCAGGATCAGTCGAATGTCGTACTTTTCCCACGACTTGGCCACGACCGGATCGATCTGCCCTGTCTGGCGGTCCCACAGTTTCTGCGGCAGGCCGTCGGCGCCCCGCGGGCTGAACACGGCCTCGAACGACCGCAATTGTCCGCCGCGGCCGATCACATCATCCATTTGCCCAAACTTGACGAACCACAAAAAGGGTTCCGCACCGCGCCGCGCGATTGGTCGCATTGCTCCTTGTGGATCGTAATAGAGGCTCAAAGGGGGCTCGGCGTACAAGTCAACCTGCTGGAAATCGCGAAAGTCGACGGGATCAGGCGACGTGCTCCAGCAACCGCCGAAGGTGTCGGGGTAACTCACCTGCAACCATAAGCTCGACCAACCTCCCGAGCTGTGCCCCGTGACGAATCGGCCGCTCGAATGCGGCACCGTGCGGTACTTGCTGTCGATGTAGGGAATCACTTCGCCGACGAGCGCCGCGCCGCGCGGCCCGTTCGTCGCGCTATCGGCATAGACGTGATGCCCCCATTTGCAATCGCCGCTCAGGTACACGCGGATGAAGTCGGTGTCACCCTCGGCCGCTGTTGGCGCTGCTTCGCGCTCACTCTTCGGCGGCCAGTACGATCCGCCAAAACCCGGAATCTCGTACACCACCGGGTACCGGCGTTGCGGCTGATCGTCGTAGCCGGCCGGCAGAACGACCGCCGCCCGCTCGACCACGTCATGGCCAAAGAAAGTCGACAACAGCTCGCTGCGCATCACGATCTCGTGTACCCAGGCCGACGCGGGAAACGGCTCGGCGGCGATGACTTTGTCGAGCAACAGCGCGGGCGCCTGCGGCGCATTCGGCTTAACGTCGATCTCAATGACCGGGCTATAAAAGTTCCCGACTCCCTTGCCCTGGTTCTGATGATAGAAATCGTGATCCAGGATCGCTTGCGCGCGGTATTTGCCGGCAGGCAGCTTGTCGAGCGGCTCGGGATAGCCGTTGGCCGTGCCGTCGATCCGCCGCATTTCGCCGGGCTGCACGTCGCGCACGTCGACGCCGAAAAACGGCTCGGGCTGAAACCAGCTTGGCCCGCGCACGGGCTCGCCCGTCTCACGCTGGGAGAGAAACACATACAGACGGCCCGACACGGCACGGTGCCCGTTCGTCTCGGGCAAACTCGCTTCGGCCGCGGCCCGATCGAGGGTGACGTCAAACGCCAGATTCTCGGCGGCCTCGCAGCGCGCGCGGTTCGCCAAAACCTGACAAGCGAGCACGCAAGCGTAAAGCAGCTTCTTATGCGACATCGAGGGCCATTCAAACAGGTTCTGGTGAGCGAATGATTAAGAGCCTCCGATTCTAACCACGCCGCGCGCGGCTTGCAGCGGGGCGAGGCTCGCTGTAGCCTACGCGCTTGACACCGTCGTCCGCGTCCCCCGCCGGCACCTTTGAAATTCCGCTTTGATGTCGACGATTCGCGAAATCCCCGAAGTGGCCGGACTCGATGCGCCGCGCAGTCTGGTGCGCATTCCGCCTGAGTTGGATGTGCCGCTGACGGAGCGGGTGCGGCAGATTCTGGACTGCCGCGATTTTCGCCGCCTGGCGCGAGTCAGCCAGTTGGGCCTGGTGTCGCTCGTTTATCCGGCCGCCATTCATACGCGTTTCGAGCACTCGCTGGGAGTGTATCGCCTCGCGCTTTTGTATCTCAAGCAACTGTCGCACGACGAGCGCTTCGTCAAGGCCATTCGCCCCGCCGACGCCGAGGTGTTCATCGCGGCCGCCTTATTGCACGATTTGGGGCATTGGCCGTTTTGCCATCCGATCGAGGATATCCAGCTGCCCGGTGTCCCCAGCCACGAGCTGTTCGCCAACAGCTTCTTGTTGGAGGGAGAAATCGCTGACGCGTTGCGGACCGATTGGCACATCAACCCTCGCGACGTCGTGACACTCTTGAGCGATAAGCCGCGCGACCCGAGATCGCGCATTTTGCAAAGCCTGCTGTCGGGCCCGATCGACATCGACAAGATGGACTACCTGGCCCGCGACAGCTTGCACGCGGGCGTGCCGTATGGCAGGCATTTCGACCAGGGACGGCTGTTGGGCAGTCTGTGCCTGAACGGGGCCGGCGACGGGCTGGCCATCTCGGACAAAGGGCGCACGGCCGCCGAGATGATGGTCTTCGCCCGCTACGTGATGTTCAGCGAAGTCTATTGGCACCATGCCGTGCGTTCGGCGACGGCGATGCTGCAGCGAGCGTTCTATCTATTGCACGGCGATTTGGATCTTGACGCCCTGCTGCGGCTGCCGGAAACCTCACTGATCACGGCCCTTATCGAGGCAGCGGGGGCGGGGCCCGCGCGCGACCTTTTGAATGGCCTCTTCGGCCCGACGCGACGGCTTTACAAGCGTGTCGAACAATACAGCTTCTTCGAGCGACGCGAGTTGTACGAGCAGCTTTCGCATCGCCCGTACACATGGCTCGCGGCGTGTGCCGAACAATTCGCGGCCCTGGCGAGCACCGCACTGGGGCGCGTGGTGGCCCCGCACGAGGTTCTTTTCGATGCCCCGCCCGTCGGACGGGAAGTGGAGTTCAACATCGAAGTTTACTTCTCCAAGCAACGCCACTATCGCACGCTGGAAGAGGTCTCGCCGATGATTCGAGCGCTAGCGCGCGAGCAGTTCGACGATTATGTCAAACGGGTGCGCATTTTCGCCCACGCACGCGTGGCCAAGGACCTGCGCGAGCTTTCGAATCTGCCCAGCCTGGTGGAACAGGCGGTTGCGCGGATGCAGTGAATGGGCTCTAGCTCGGCAGGTGTCCGCCGGCAGGCTATTTTGCCTCCGAGTTAGCGGGAATCAGCGCCCGCAATGCCTCGCGCAGTTCGCGCCACATGGGATGCGAGTACTCGATGTCGAACCACAGAATCTTGCCGGTCGGGTCCAACAAATAGGTCCGCGGCAATTTCGACGTGGCGACATGGCTCATCATCGCGCCATCTTCGTCGATGACCACCGGGAACGATGCGCCTGCCTCCTCGGCGATCTGCTTGGCCGTTTCGGCGGTACCATGTTCGCAAATGGCAAAGATGCGCACCCCCTGGGGATGCAACTGGCTGGCCACCTTGGCCGCCAGTTCGTTCAACTCTTCGACGGACGAGCGATTTTCCGGCGACCAGAAGAGCACGATTGTCAGGCGTTCGCCCAGCGATTTCTGCAAATCCTGGTTGTCGCCATTGATGTCCGGCAGCACGATGCCGGGCATGGTGTCGCCGACTTTGACCAGGCACGTTCCGGCGTGCTGATCGCTCATCGCGACCGAAGGCACGCTAGGATTCGGCGAATCGAGCGGGTCCTCAGTCAGAATGCCCACGCCGGTCGGCCTCGCTTTGGCGACGACGACAGCGGCCTGGGGCTTGGCCTCTTCGGCGGACTCTGCCTCGGTTTGCTCTGGCGGCTTGGGTGTCGTCGGAGCTGCAGACTCGGCGGGCTTTTCGTCAGCAACCGGCTTCTTCGCGACGCTTTTGATCGCTTTCGGCCTCTCGGGCTTGGCTGATTCTTCGTTCGCCGTATTTCGATCACATCCTGCGCCGGCGACCAATAACGCGAGGCCCAATAGCGTGAAGCCCAATCGCGTGAAACCCGTTCCGGCGGTCCATCTCTGCAAACGATTCATGCACGGCCTCATCCATTTTCCGCGATGTCTTCTGCCCGCTATTCTTCGAAAACCGAATCTCTGGCAGCCACGTCGCACACGGTCTCTTACGATCGTTTCGCGTATAGTCAGTTTCCCCGGTCATGCCCGTAGCGTCAACGGTTGAGCTTGATCGACAGCTCGCGCAGTTGTTTCGCATCGACGACGCTTGGCGCTCCGGTCATCAGGTCGCTGGCCTTCTGTGTTTTGGGAAACGCGATCACGTCGCGAATGCTGTCGACGCCGCCAAAGAGCATCACCCAGCGATCGATACCTAGCGCGATGCCGCCATGCGGCGGCGCGCCGAACTGCAGTGCGTCGAGCAAAAAGCCGAATCGCTCCTTGGCGCTCTCAGCATCGATGCCCAGCAGGTTGAACACCTGCTGCTGCTCCTCCTGGTCGTGAATACGAATCGTACCGCCGCCGGCTTCCAGACCATTGATGACCAGGTCGTAGGCCTGCGCGCGGCACTTTCCGGGATCGCTTTTGAGTAGTTCGCGGTCTTGGGCTCGCGGTGCGGTAAAAGGATGGTGCATGGCGGCCCAACCTTTCGTTTCCTCGTCGTACGCGAACATCGGGAACTCGACCACCCACGAGAAGTGCATCGAGCCCGGCTCGTACAGCTTCAACTGCTCGCCCAGCCGCTTGCGCAGGCCGTACAACGCCTTGCAAGTGACTTCGAATTCGTCGGCCACGATCAGCAGCAAGTCGCCCGGCGACGCGTTCATCCGCTGGCCGATCTTGGAGAGGACGGCGGGCTCGAAGTTCTTGGCGATGGGCGAGGCCAACGAGCCGTCGGCCTCGACCTTGAACCAGGCCAGCCCCTTCGCGCCGAAATCGTGAATAACATACTCGGTCAATTCGTCGATGCCCTTGCGCGAGTAGCTCGCCGCGCCCCCCTTGGCATTCAGGCCGCGCACGCGCTTGCCGGCATCGGCTACAGCGCGGAAGACACGAAACTCGGTTTGCCCGGCCAGGTCCGTGAGGTCGACGATCCGCATATCGAAGCGCAAGTCCGGCGCGTCGTGCCCGTATTGCTCCATCGCTTCGTCGTAGGTCATGCGCGGAAGTGGCAGCTTGACGTCGATGTTCAAGAGCGTTTTGGCCAGCTTCGCGACCAGCCCGTCGATGATGCCGATCACGTCCTCGCTGTCGACAAACGACATTTCCAAATCGAGTTGAGTAAACTCGGGCTGGCGATCGGCCCGCAGGTCCTCGTCGCGAAAACAGCGCGCCACCTGCACGTAGCGGTCGTAACCGGCCACCATCAAGATTTGCTTGTACAGCTGCGGCGATTGCGGCAGCGCATAAAACTCGCCCGGATGCACCCGGCTGGGCACCAGGTAATCGCGCGCCCCCTCGGGCGTGCTGCGGCCGAGCATGGGGGTCTCGATCTCGACGAAGCCGTGCTCGTCGCAATAGTCCCGCATCAGCTTGATCAGCCGATGCCGCAAAGTCAGCACGCGCTGCATCTCCGGCCGGCGCAGGTCAAGGTACCGGTACTTCAGCCGCAGGTCTTCGCCGGGCAGCTCGGCCGCGCCGGGCTGGAAAGGGGGCGTCTGGCTGCGATTCAACACCGTGAGCTTCGTGGCGCGCAACTCGATCTCGCCGGTCGCCAGTTTCGAGTTCACGGTTCCGTCGACACGGCGGGCAACCTTGCCGGTGACCTGGATCACGAACTCGGTACGCAGGCCGCGGGCCAGTTCCTGCAATTCGGGGCCGGCCTCGGGGGCGAAGACCACCTGCGTCAGGCCGTAACGGTCGCGCAGGTCGACGAACAGAACGCCGCCGTGGTCCCGGTAGCTATCGACCCAGCCGCACAACGTCACTTCCTGGCCGACGTGCGTGGCCCGCAATTCGCCGCACGAATGGTTTCGCAGCACCGCAACATCCTCGCTGGCTTGGGACTTAGGGAAAGAACCGAATATCTTAGACGGACACGCCCCAGTGCGAAAGGTTGTTCGCAGTGCGGTGTCATACCGCGTTTTTGCGGAAAGTGATGGCTGACGAGGGGTTCTCTCGGCAAATGTTCGAGAGCGCACTCGGAGGCCGGACAGTGAGCCGTGGCCAACGAATGGGTCTAGCGTGCCAGGGGGCCCGGGGCCGCGTTCCCAGCCGCAAGAATCGTCGACGCCAAATCAGCCGCTGCCTGGCCAGGGGTGCAAGGAACTGCGCGGCACTCACTCAAGCTGCGAAACCAGGTCAATTGTCGCCGGGCGAACGCGCGGGTGCGGTTTTGTACCAACGCGATCGTCTCGGCCAGCGTATGCGCACCGGCGAGATGCTCGATCACCTCGCGATAGCCGAGCGCCTGCGCGGCGGTGCGGCTGAAGGCGCCCTGGCGTGCAGCTTCCGGCCCGGCGTTCTGCTCCCCTCGCGCGGAACTGGCCGCGATTAATCGCCGCACCTCATCGACCAGCCCTGCGGCGAACATCGATCCGACCCGGGCGTTGATCCGCCGGTACAGCTCCTCGCGCGGCCAATCGAGGACGAATACACGGCACTGGCTCGCCGGCCGGGCATGATCGAACTGCTGCTGGAGGGCCGTAATCGGCTGCCCGGTTTTTTCGAACACTTCCAGAACCCGGATCAAGCGTTTGGTGTCCTGCGGATGCAGCCGGTCGGCGGCCGCGGCATCGACCTCGCGCACCTGCTCGTGCAGCCAGCCAGGATCATGCGCGGCGGCTTCGGCCGTCAACCGTTCGCGAAATTCCCAATCGGCCGCCGGGCCCTGGAACATGCCGCGCAAGAGGGCCTTGAGATACAGCGGCGTGCCGCCCACGAAAATGGGCGTCCGCCCGCGCGATAACACATCAGCCGTTACGCGTTCCGCAGCATCGACATATTGAGCCAGGCTGAACGCCTCGTGCGGTTCAATCACGTCCAGCAGGTGATGCGGCACGGCAGCCCGCTCGTCGGCCGAAGGCTTGGCGGTGCCAATATCCATGCCGCGATACAGGGCCATTGAGTCGAGCGAAATGATCTCGCCCGAGAGGCGCCGCGCCAGTTCGATGCCGACCGCGCTTTTGCCCGCGGCCGTGGGACCTGTCAGAAACCAGGAATCGGCGACGTGGGAGAAAGTCACGAGCTTCGAGCGTTACGAGAAAAGACTGTCTTCTGTAGCCGGCCTCTGTGAGGCCGGGACTTCATGCTGCAGGTCCCGGAGTTAGCAGACCCCGACCACAGACGCTCTCGGCCACTTTACCCCGGATTGCCACCCCTGGGGTCGCGGCTTAAAGTGGACCGTTCGATTCCGTACCGAGGGTGACCGTCGGTGAGCAACACAAACACGATCCTAACACGACTGATGGCCGTGATCGAGGATCGCCGCGCGCATCCGAGCGACAAGTCGTACACGTCGCGGCTGTTTGCTGGCGGCGTCGACAAGATCGGCGAGAAAATCGTGGAAGAGGCGGCCGAAGTCGTCGAAGCCGCGCACGAAGCCACGACACCCGAGGGGCGAGCGCACCTGGTACACGAGGCCGCGGACCTGATCTACCACTTGTTCGTCATGCTAGGCTTCAGGGAGATCACGCTGGCCGAAGTCGAAGCTCAATTGGCCGGGCGTTTCGGCATCTCAGGGCTCGAAGAAAAAGCCTCCAGGCCTCCCAAGGAACAGTCGAGCTGAAACGATGACGAACCTGCGTATTGGCATTCCCAGCAAGGGACGTTTGTCGGAACTGGCCGGCGAACTGTTGAAAGAAGCCGGGCTGAATTATCGCCGGCCCGATCGCAGCCTGTTCGCGCGCTGCCGCGACATGCCGATCGACGTCACCTTCCTCCGCACCGAGGACATCCCCGTCCTCTGCGCCGAAGGGGCCATCGACATGGGCCTAACGGGCGGCGATCTTGTGATCGAGCATCGGGCCGACATCATCGAGCGCCTGCCGCTCGACGTCGGGCACTGCCGGCTGGCGATCTGCGTCCCCGAAAATGGTGACGTAAAAAGCCCGCGCGACCTGGCCAAGCGCCGCATCGCCACGAGCTTTCCGAATACCACGCAGGCGTATCTCGAAAAGCACCACACCACGGCGCACATGGTCCCGCTGTCGGGGTCGGTGGAAGTGATGATCGCGCTGGGCGTGGCTGACGCGATTGTCGACCTGGTCGAGACCGGCAGCACGCTGGCGGCCAACGGGCTGAAGATTCTCGACGAGATCGGCCATTATCAGACTGTGCTGATTCAAAACCGCGAGCGCCGGCATCCCGAGCTGGCCGATCGGGTCGTTCGGCGGCTCGAAGGCGTGGTGATCGCCCGTAGCTACTCGCTGCTGGAGTACAACGTGCCACGCGGCAAGCTGGCCGAAGCGGAAAAAATCACGCCCGGCTTCAATTCGCCGACCGTCAGCGCACTGGAGGACTCCGACTGGTGTGCCGTGCGCGTGATGGTTCGCCGCGGCGAAGTGATCTCGATCATGGAACAGCTCGAAGCGCTCGGTGCAAGCGCCATACTCGAAACGCGGATCATGAATTGCCGTCTGTAATCGGCTTGCCGCGGCAGTAAGTCGCGACGACCGGCAGCTCGGCGTCGAAGACGAGTTCATGCGGATCGGCCGCCTCGTGCGACGGTAGCTCGACAATCGCCAGGTTCGCGAGCTTGCCGGGTTGGAGCGAACCGGTGTCGGCATCACATGCCAAGGCCTGCGCCCCGGCGAGCGTCCCCAGCCGCAACACGTCGGCCGGGGCGATCTCTGGGAATCTTCGCGCGACGTGTCGCATCTCGGCGAGCACACCGAGATCGGGATTCGAAGCTCGGCTGTCGGTGCCCAGCGCCACGGAAGCGCCTAAGGCCAGCAGCCGCGGCAGCGGATGGCGGGCGTGCCCGAAATAGGCGTGAGTCCGCGGGCAGTAGACCGTCGTCATCCGTTCGGCATGAATGGCCAGATATTCCAGTTCTTCGTCGCTTAGATAATTGCCGTGAACCACGAGCGCCCGCGGAGCGGCGCCCAGCACCTGCAGATATTCAAGCGGTCGCGTACCGTGCGCGAATGCGGTCGCATCCCATACACCCAGCTCTTCGAGAAAGGTACGAAAAGGGCCACTGCCGGTCGCCAGGAGCTCAATCTCTTCGCGTGACTCGGCTAAGTGCATGGCGACGGGAAGATCGTGCGCGTGCGCCATCCGCACCAGACCTACGAGTAGCTCGGGATGAACCGAGTACGGAGCATGCGGGCTGAGACCCGCGCGCCAAGCGTGCGGCGGGCGTGCCCTGCGCGCGCGCGAAGCGACTCGTTCGGCCTCGGCCAGCCGCTCCGGCACGCGTTCAGCCAACAGCCCGCGCAGTTCGAAGTACGCCAACAGATCCACGGGGGCCTCGGCCAACGACTGGTCGGTCCAGCCGCCGGTGGCAATCTCGCCGATGGCTGTCGTCCCCGTCCGTACCGATTCATCCAAGCCGCGCGCGATTGCCACAGCGGCATTTTCGCCGGCGTCACGCCGCGCCGCGATTACCATCCGCAACCACGCAGGCAGTGGCATGCCCGCCACACCCAAGGGCGCGGCGCAATCGCTGAATTCCAGGTGTGTATGCGCGTTGACGAAGCCAGGCAGGATGGCCACGTTGCCCAGATCGAGGCACTGGCCCGACGGTCGTGCCGCAACGTCGACGATGCGCTCTCCTTGCACGGTCACGCAACCGCCGGCAAGCGGCGGACCCGCGACAGGGAAAAGATAACGGGCCGTGAGTGAAGTTATGGCGGGCGTAATCGAGACATCTCGCTGCTGGGTAGGATTCTGCCCGTTCAAGTAAACAGGGGACAAGTGCCCCGAACACCGGCGGCGCCCCTGATAAGAGTAAACCCGCGAACCCAGATTTCGCCAACAGTCGGCCGACAGAGGCGGTCATATGGCGTGCCAGGCTCGAGCGTCGCTGAAAGCGCCGGTGGGCTCCCGCGCCCCTCTAGCCCTCGTAGCGGTTATGACACTTGCGCCGCGATTGTGCGGGCGGTTGCCACGCTTTACCGCCGCCGGAAGCGATTCGGCCTAAGCTTTCTGTAGCGGCTGGTCTTCGAGATATCGCATTTTGCAGGAGCCGTCCGTGCGCGCGTGTCTTGCTTTGGCAGTTAGTTTCTGCCTCGTTCCAACTGCCGTTGCCGCCGATTTGCGGCGGACCGTGCAGTTCGATTTCGGCGGCCAGCATATCGAGGGTACGCCGCTCACCAGTTCTTCGGCGGGGGTGGAACTCTTGGGACGTGACGGCCGTTTGTGGACCGTGCCCGCGCAGGCGGCGAAGTCCCTCAAGCAAACGAGCTCGTCATTTCAAAGCTACCCCGTTTCGGTACTCAAGGGACGGCTGCAGACCGAGCTAGGCAAAGGGTTTCGCGTCGTGAGTACGGGCCATTACCTGGTCGCGTATCCCGAAAAGGTGCGCGCCAATTGGGCCGCGCGTTTCGAAGAGCTCTACCGGTCGTTCGAGCTCTATTTCTCGGTGCGCGGCTTTCGCTTGCAGGATCCCGAGTTTCCCCTGATCGCCATCGTCTGGCCCGACCGGCAGAGTTTCGCCCGGGCCTGTGCGGCGGATCGCGGTATTGGGTCCGTGCCGACGGGATTGCTCGGCTATTATTCGCCGGTCTCGAACCGCATCATGCTTTACGACATGGGTAACGGGCGAGCCTCGGACGAGGCCTGGGAACAGACCGGGGCTACGATTATCCACGAGGCGACGCACCAGACCGCCTTCAATACCGGCATCCATCGGCGCTTTGCCGATACGCCGCGATGGGTCGTCGAGGGGCTAGGCATGATGTTCGAAGCACCCGGCGTCTGGAATTCGCGGGCTTACACCCGTCGCGAGGATCGGATCAACCACGACCGGCTCGACTACTTCCGCGAGCGACTCGTCCCCCGCCACAAGCCCGAGATTCTTGAGTCGCTCGTGGGCTCGGATCGGCTCTTCACGAGCGACATACTGTCGGCCTATGCCGAGGCGTGGGCACTGTCGTTTTACCTGGTCGAGACGCAGCCGCGCAAGTATTCGCAATACCTGGCCGTGACGGCGCAGCGACCCGTCGGCCAGGCCTATGTGCCGGCGAAACGGCTGGCTGATTTCACAGCCGTCTTTGGGGCGAATTTCCGTATGCTCGAAGCTCAGCTCCTCCGCTTCATGGCGGACCTCCCTTAGGTACCGCCAAGAGGCTTTTCGGGCTGCCGGAGCAATGGGATTGCTTCTACACCGGGCCGTAGCGGCGAGCCGGGAGTGCTTGCACGCTCCCCTTCTTTGCTGGCTTAGCTTTAGAAAGCCATATGTGGCATCGGCTTAAGGCGGTTTCCTGGGAGGGACTTCGTCTTTCGGATTACGGTACGCAGGTATCGATTTTTCCACAAGGATGCTTGACTTCGTTCAGTTGACCTTCTAACGTTACATTCTTGATTTCGATGCTAAATCTGCGCTCTATTCGCCTGATTGATTCTAAGCATGGCTGTCCATCTGAAATGGCTGAAGGTCTTCTGTGACGTCGTTCGGCAGCGCAGCTTCTCGCGCGCGGCTGACGAAAACGACATGTCGCAGTCGGCCGCCAGCCAATTGGTCCATCAACTCGAGGAACGGCTCGGCGTCAAACTGATCGACCGCTCGAAGCGGCCTTTCGTACTGACCCCCGAGGGAGAGGTGTATTACGACGGCTGCCGCTCGCTCATGGAGCGGTATGGTTCGCTGGAAGATAAGGTCCGCACCCTGCATCAGGAGGTGGCTGGTTGCGTGCGCGTGGCTTCGATCTACTCGGTCGGGCTGCACCACATGAACCGGTATCTGCAGGAATTCCTGGTCCAGCATCCGAAGGCCAACGTGCGGCTGGAATATCTACATCCGCACCGGGTTTTCGAAAGCGTCGAGAACGATCTGGCCGATCTGGGCCTGGTCAGCTATCCGAAATCGTCGCGCACGCTCACGGCCATTCCTTGGCGCGAAGAGCCGATGGTGCTCGTTTGTGCTCCCACACACGAACTGGCCGGCCGCTCGTCGATCGGGCTGGCGCAGTTACACGGGCGTGAACTCGTGGGTTTCGACAGCGACCTCACGATCCGCCGCGAGATCGACCGCGTGCTCCATCTGCACCGCATCGAGGTGCAATTAGTGATGGAGTTTGATAACATCGAGACGATCAAACGGGCCATCGAAATCGATGCGGGTGTGAGCCTTCTGCCCGAGCCGACTGTCCTGCGGGAGGTCGCGGCCGGAAGCCTGGTCGCGGTGCCGCTGGATACCGACGAGCTGGTGCGCCCGCTGGGCATCATTCACCGCCGTGGCAAGCAACTGAGCGCGACCACCTGGCGGTTTGTCGAACTTCTGAAGCGAGAAGGGGACCGGATGCCGGCCGAGCCGGCAGCGGATCAGCCGGCACGCACCTCGATTGCAGGGAACGGTGCCGCTGGACAATCTGCCAAGAACGGCAAGCCCTCGCATCAAGTCGCTGGCGAATCGAGATCGCATGCAGGCGTCTCGGCCAGCGCGCCTCCCGCCCGTGGCGCGGGAAATGGAGAATCTGCATCGATGGCCGAATGCCGCGCGGCCGAGACCACGGTAGGATAAAACCGCGATGCCACCAGTAGCGCGAAGTGCCGGTCTACCCGTTCGCGAAGGGCTCTACGATCCCGCCCACGAACACGACGCTTGCGGCGTCGGTTTCGTCGTCCATATGCGCGGTGAGAAGAGCCATCAAATCGTGCGTTCGGGCTTGGAAATCCTCGTCAACCTTACGCATCGCGGCGCCTGCGGCTGCGATCCGCTCACGGGAGACGGCGCGGGAATTCTCACGCAGATTCCGCACGATTTCTTCAAGGCCAAGTGCAAGGAATTGGGTATCGACCTGCCGGCGCCGGGCGAATACGGCGTGGGCACGGTCTTTTTGCCCCCCGATCCCACCGAGCGACAGGCCTGTCAGCGCCGGCTGGACGAGCTGATCGAGGCCGAAGGGCAAAAGCTGCTCGGCTGGCGCGATGTGCCGATCGACAACGCCCATATCGGCCAGACGGCCCGCGACGTCGAGCCGTTCATTCGCCAGGTATTCGTGGCGCGCGGTGCGCGGACGCCGGCCGACATGTTCGAGTGGAAGCTGTACGTCATTCGCAAGCAGCTCGAATCGTCGATCCGCTCCAGTGATTTGTCGCAAAAGAAATACTGCTACGTGCCGACTCTGTCGTCGCACGTGATCGTGTACAAGGGGCTGATGCTCGCCGACCAGGTGCAGTTGTTCTACGGCGACCTGGCCGACGAGCGATACGTTTCGGCGCTCGCGCTTGTGCATCAGCGGTACAGTACCAACACGTTCCCGACCTGGGACCTGGCGCAACCGTTCCGGTATCTCGCGCACAACGGTGAAATCAACACGGTGCGCGGCAACGTCAATTGGATGCACGCCCGCCAGAGCATGCTGGCGAGCAAGAAGTACGGCGACGACCTGCGCAAGATTTTCCCCGTCTGCACGCCCGACGGCAGCGATTCGGCGATGTTCGACAACGCGGCCGAGCTATTAGTGCTGACGGGGCGGTCGCTGCCCCAGGCGATGTCGATGTTGATCCCCGAGCCGTGGGCCGGTCACGAGAGCATGCCCGACGACAAGAAGGCTTATTACGAATACCAGGCGTGCTTGATGGAACCGTGGGACGGTCCGGCGTCGATGGCGTTTACCGATGGTAAAGTGATCGGCGCGGTTTTGGACCGCAACGGCCTGCGACCGAGCCGGTACTGCGTGACAAAGCAAGGCCTGGTGATCATGGCCTCGGAAGCCGGCGTGCTGAAGATTCCGCCGCGCGACATTGTCTCCAAGGGACGCCTGCGACCCGGTCGCATGTTCCTGGTCGATACGGTCAAGGGGCGGATCATCGCCGACGACGAGATCAAGCACGCGCTGGCGGCGAAGCACCCGTACCGCGACTGGATCAACCAGAATCAAGTCAACCTGGCCGATTTGCCCGCTGTGGAGAGCACCAACGGCCACAAGTCGAACGGCCATCCCAGCGAACCGCTCGTAAAGCTGCAACGCGCGTTCGGCTACACGCTGGAGGACGTGCGCATCCTGATGATGCCGATGGCGACCGACGGGCAGGAAGCGATCGGCTCGATGGGGAATGACGCGCCGCTTGCGGTTCTCTCCGACCGTCCGCAGCTTTTGTACAACTATTTCAAGCAGCTCTTTGCCCAGGTTACGAATCCGCCGCTCGATGCGATCCGCGAAGAGATCATCACTTCGATGATCACCACCGTCGGCTCGGAAGGAAACCTGCTCGACGAAACGCCCCAGCAGTGCCGCAAGCTGCGACTCGACCGCCCGATCATCACGAACGAAGAGCTGGCGCAGATCAAGGCCCTGAATCAACCGGGCTTGCGCAGCCGCACGCTGTCGACCCTCTTCCCGCGCGAAGAAGGAGCGCGGGGCATGCGCCGCCGCCTGGACGAATTGCGCCGCGAGGCGTCGCGCGCCATCGCCGACGGCGTGACGCTATTGATTCTGTCCGACCGCGGCGTGAATCACGAATGGGTGCCGATCCCGGCGCTCTTGGCGACGAGCGGTGTTCATCACCACCTGATTCGCGAAAAGACGCGCACCCGCTGCGGCCTGATCATCGAGTCGGGTGAGCCGCGCGAAGTCCAGCACTTTGCCTTGCTCACCGCTTATGGCGCGGGCGCCGTGAACCCCTGGCTGGCCCTGGCCACGATCGATCAACTGCACGCTGACGGCTACATCGCCGATTCGTATACGCTCGAAAAACTGCACAAGCAGTACCTCAAGGCCGGCGTGAAGGGACTGCTGAAGGTGATGTCGAAAATGGGCATCTCCACGCAGCAGAGCTACCGCGGCGCCCAGATTTTCGAAGCCATCGGCCTCAACGCCGACTTCGTCGAAGAGTTTTTCACCTGGACCCCCAGTCGCATCCAGGGCATAGGGCTCGAAGCGGTTGCCGAAGAGGCGCTCCGCCGACACGAGCACGCTTTCCCGCGCGCCAACTTGCCCGAGACCCTCGATCTCGACGTGGGCGGCCAGTATCAATGGCGGCGCAAGGGCGAAGCGCACATGTTCAATCCCGAGGTGGTTGCCAAGCTGCAACACGCCACGCGGTTGAACAGCCGCGAGGACTTCGTCAAATACTGCCAGGCCATCGACGATCAGCAGCGGCAGTTGCTCACGCTGCGCGGCCTGTTGGAATTCAAGAAAGTCGAGCATCCGATCCCGCTCGACGCGGTCGAGCCCGCGGCAAATATCGTCAAGCGCTTCGCCACCGGAGCCATGTCGTACGGCTCGATTTCGAAGGAAGCGCACGAGACCTTGGCCATCGCCATGAATCGCCTGGGCGCCAAGAGCAATACCGGCGAAGGCGGCGAGGACCCCGCTCGCTACCACCCCGACGCCAACGGCGACCGTCGCTCCAGCGCCATCAAGCAAGTCGCCAGCGGCCGCTTCGGCGTGACGAGTGAATATCTCGTCAGCGCCCAGGAGCTGCAGATCAAGATGGCGCAAGGCGCGAAGCCCGGCGAAGGTGGCCAGTTGCCCGGGCACAAGGTCGACAAAGAGATCGCCCGCATCCGGCACAGCACGCCGGGCGTAGGTTTGATCTCGCCCCCGCCGCATCATGATATTTATTCGATCGAAGACCTGGCGCAGCTGATCCACGATCTAAAGAACTCGAATCGCGACGCGCGGATCAGCGTCAAGCTCGTGGCCGAAGTCGGTGTCGGCACCGTCGCCGCTGGTGTCGCCAAGGGCAAGAGCGACGTCGTACTGATCAGCGGCCACGACGGCGGAACGGGTGCAAGCCCCTACACGTCGATCAAGCACGCCGGCATCCCCTGGGAGTTGGGCCTGGCCGAAACGCATCAGGTGCTGGTGAAGAACGACCTGCGCGGGCGCATCGTCGTGCAGACCGATGGACAGTTGCGCACGCCGCGCGACGTTGCCATCGCCACCATGCTCGGTGCCGAAGAATGGGGTATTGCCACGGCGGCCCTGGTCACGATGGGCTGCATCATGATGCGCAAGTGTCATTTGAACACCTGCCCGGTCGGCATCGCCACCCAGGATGTCGAGCTGCGGAAGAAATTCGCCGGCAAGCCCGAGCACGTCGTCAACTTCTTCTTCATGCTGGCCGAAGGGCTGCGCGAGATCATGGCCTCGCTCGGCATTTCCACCGTCGACGAACTGGTGGGCCGCGTCGATTTGCTGGAAACGCGCCAGGCGATCGGCCATTGGAAGGCGCGTGGGCTCGACTTCTCGACCGTGCTGTTCAAGCCGCAAGTGCCGCCGAACGTCAAAACCTACTGCGCCGAACCGCAGGATCACGGGCTGGACAAGTCGCTCGACATGACCATGCTCTTGGACTTGTGCCGGCCGGCCATCCAGGACGAGACGCCCGTGGCCTTCAGCCTGCCGATTCAAAACACCAATCGCACGGTCGGCACGATCCTCTCGAGCGAGATCACCCGGGCGCACGGGCCAAAGGGACTGCCCGAGGATACGATCCAGCTCACGTTCCACGGCAGCGCCGGGCAGAGCATCATGGCATTCGGCGTGCCGGGCGTGACGGTGCGGGTCGAAGGCGAAGTGAACGACTACTGCGGTAAAGGTCTGTCAGGCGGCAAGGTGATCGTCTACCCGCCGGCGGATAGTTCGTTTGAAGCTGAGAAGAACATCATCGCCGGCAACGTGGTGCTCTACGGCGCCACCAGTGGCGAGGTCTACTTGCGCGGCATTGCCGGCGAACGTTTCTGCGTTCGCAACTCGGGCGCGCGGGCTGTTGTCGAAGGCGTGGGGGACCACGGCTGCGAATACATGACCGGCGGGGTTGCCGTGATCCTGGGCGAGACGGGACGCAACTTCGCGGCCGGTATGAGCGGCGGCGTGGCCTACGTCCTCGACGAGGAAGGCGTCTTCCCCACGCTCGTGAACATGGAAATGGTCGAGCTCGAAGCGCTCGACGACGCCGAGGATCAAAAAGTCGTGCAAGACCTCGTGCGCAATCACGTGAATTACACCGCCAGCACGCGCGGTCAGTACGTGCTGGACAACTGGGAACAATTGATACCGAAGTTCGTGAAGGTTATGCCGCTCGATTACAAACGGGCCCTGGCGGGCATGAAGAAGGCCGCGGTCGGAAAAGCCGCCGGAGAGTTGGAAGAGGTGGCGCATGGGTGATATCCGCGGCTTTATGCAATTCGGGCGCCGGCAATACGACGAAGAGCCGGCCGAGGCGCGCGTCAAGCACTACAACGAGTTCTTGCGCGTGTTGCCGCCTGAGGAAATTCGCCGGCAAGGTGCGCGCTGCATGGATTGCGGCGTGCCGTTTTGCCACACGGGCTGCCCGCTCGGGAACATCATTCCCGACTGGAACGACCTCGTATACCGCGACCGCTGGCGCGAGGCGCTGGCGCGACTGCACGCCACGAACAACTTCCCCGAGTTCACCGGACGTGTCTGTCCCGCGCCCTGCGAGACGGCATGCGTGCTGGGGATCAACGAAGACCCGGTGTCGATCAAGCAGATCGAAATGACGATCGCCGACCGCGGCTTCGATGAAGGCTGGATCACGCCCGAGCCGCCCGAGGTGCGCACCGGCAAACGCGTGGCCGTGATCGGCAGCGGGCCCGCTGGACTGGCCGCCGCGCAGCAATTGAATCGCGCCGGGCATTACGTCACGGTTTTCGAACGGGCCGACCGACCGGGCGGGCTCTTGATGTACGGCATCCCCGATTTCAAGCTGCAGAAAGACCGGGTCTGGCGGCGCATTAAACAGATGGAGGCCGAAGGGGTCGAGTTCCGCTGCAATGCCAACGTGGGCGTGAATGTCGAGACCGCGCAACTGCGCGAAGAGTACGACGCGCTGTTGCTCACCGGTGGCGCCACCGCACCGCGCGACCTGCCGATCCCCGGCCGTAATCTGCAGGGAATCCACTTCGCGATGGAGTTCCTGCCGCAGCAGAACAAACGCAATCAAGGCGACACGATTGCCAAAGAAATCTCGATCATGGCCACGGGCAAGGACGTGATCATCATCGGCGGCGGCGACACCGGCAGCGACTGCACGGGCACCTCAAACCGTCACGGCGCCAAGAGCGTCACGCAGTTCGAGCTATTGCCCAAGCCGCCCGATCTTGGCTATTTCCCCCGTGCCGCCGAACGGCCGGTGAACACGCCGTGGCCCTACTGGACGATGATGTTGCGCACCAGCAGCTCGCACAAGGAAGGTTGCGACCGCCACTGGAGCATCCTCACCAAGGAATTTCAAGCCGACGAAAAAGGGAACGTCAAAAACCTGGTGACGGCCGAAATCGAATGGTATGCCGACGAGCAGGGCCGGCAGCAATTCAAAGAGATTCCCGGAACGACCAAAGCCTGGCCGTGTCAATTAGTCCTTCTGGCGATGGGCTTTCTCGGACCCGAAAAGAAAGGCGCGATCGCGGATCTCGATCTGGCGCTCGACGGCCGCGGCAACGTCAAGTGCGATGCCAACTACATGTCGAGCGTCGATGGCGTCTTTGCCGCGGGTGACATCCGCCGCGGCCAATCGCTCGTCGTGTGGGCCATTCACGAAGGTCGCGAAGCGGCCCGGGCCGTCGACAAGTACCTGATGGGCGTCAGCTACCTGCCCAGCGTGAACGCCGGCGATTTTGCCTGGAAGTAAATAGCTGCCACGGTCGTCATCGGCTCGAATACCGGCCCGAA
The DNA here is from genome assembly GCA_035546535.1 of Pirellulales bacterium. Classification (NCBI taxonomy): domain Bacteria; kingdom Pseudomonadati; phylum Planctomycetota; class Planctomycetia; order Pirellulales; species Pirellulales bacterium. The sequence continues at coordinate 21,510 of DASZWQ010000114.1, forward strand.
GCGCCAGCGAGGGAACTACAGAAACGCTCGCTCGCGCTTCGGGCTGCCTGTCTGTCACGTACCGATCTACCCCAAGTCCAGCCCGAGCAGGTATTCGTCGAGCGACTTTTGCCGCTCGTTGATCTGCTTGTTGAGCTCTTCGATCTGGGCGTGCGCCTTTTCGACCTGGTCTTCTTGCTCGCTGAATTTCTTCACGTAGCGAGCGTACAGGTCGTTGTTGCGATCCAATCGCGTCATGTTCTCGCGAATTCTGGCCTGCTCTTGCGAGACGGTGGCAATCGTCTGCTCGTGCTCTTGCCGCTTCGTCAGCAACTCCTGGATCTGCTGCTTCCGCTTGACGACTTCGGCCAGCGCCTTTTTCACTTCGGCCGAAACGGCCTGCGAGTGTTGATAGAACACGATCGTGTTGTCATCAAGGTTCGAAAGCGCCAACTGCTGCGAGATCGTCTGCTCCTCGACGATCTTCAGCGTCGCCGGCTTGCCGGGCTCGGCCGTGACGGCAAAGCGGTACACGTCGCGGGTCTTTTCCGTCGGCTCCTTCGGCTCGACCAGCTTCCAATTCGCCTCGACCGGATACTCGACGAGTACGGTCTTGGTATTCTTGCCCGAGTTCTTTACGGTGTATGTCACGGTTCGCTCGTACTTGCGAGTCGTGGTCAGCGTTCCCTTGGCGATCTTCACGCTCGTCAAATGCTCGGGCGAAGGCTTGGTCTCGGGCACGACCTCGACGTCCAGATCCAGGGCGTAGCTGATCAACCGCTCGCTCCCCGGCGGCAGGTCTTCGATCCGCGCGTCACCGGCGTACGTGTTGTCATCGAAAACCGTGATCGGCCCCTGCATCAGGTGCAAGTCGGTCGAATTCTTCAACCGGAAGCCGTTCAGCGGATGTTTCGGCTGCACGTTGGCGTTGTAGATCGACAGCTTCTCGCCATTGATCTCCCCGTTCGCGATCGGCAGCATGGCCGACTGCTGGCGAGGTAACGTGACGGGCGACTCGATCTTGTACTGAAACAACTCGCCGACGTCCCCGCCCGTGGCCGCGCTCTCGACGCCGCGGGTGAGGTTTAATTGCTGGTTTTGAAAGCGACCGTCCTCGGCAAGTGAGACCTGGCCACCTGCGTCGGCTTCGGCCGATGCGGGCGCCGCGGCCGGAGCTTGCGGCTCGTCCCGTACTCCGCGCCGAAGTGCCAAGCTTTCTACCTGCTTGCCCTGCGCGGGCAGTACGCCGCCTTTGCGGTCGCTCAGGGCGAACCATTGCTTGTTGTTCACATCCTGCCCATAGACTTGCGGCCGTAACGAGCTAAAGAGCTCGCTTTCGACTACCGGGCGATTGTTGTACAGCGGTTGATACAAATTCATCACGAACGAAATTGGCCGACCGCTGACCAGCGTCAGGTTCACGTCGCGCCAGTCCTCTTCCGTGGTGTTTTCGACCAGGGCCCAGCCTTGCAGGAACGGCGCTTTCTTGTCCGACAGCACCAGCCGGTACGTGGTGCGCCAGATGGGCGATTGTTGGATGTAGCCGACGCGGACGGGGCGCTTGCCCGCGCCTTCGAAACTGAGCGACACGGTTTTCTTATCAGTCGCATGCCCCAGGGCGAGCACGTTTAGCGCCTGGCGCAATTCGCCGTCGAGCTTGGCGTCCAACAGCTTGATGCGGCTGATCGTCGCCATCGGAAAGCTGCGCAGGCCCGCGTCGGTCAGCAGGTTCAAGAACTCGCTCTTCACGACCTTGTCCCGATCGCCCACTTGCTGTTCACGCGTCTCGACGCCCAGGATCGTACCGGTCACGCGGTTGGGGGCTTCGATTTCGACTTTCTCGCCCCGCACCTGGTCGAGCAAATTGGCCAGCGTGGGATTGTTCGTCAGGTCGATGGCAAACGTCTTGAGCGTTTTCGTGATCGGATCCATCGAGGCATAGGTGACGGTCGAGACCTTTCCGCCGGCCAGGTCCTGCAGCACCATGCTCTTGAGCAAGTCGTTGATCTCGGCGGCGTTGAACTTCAGATCGACCTTGGCGTTGCCGTCGATCTCGGCGCGGCGCTCGAAGAAACCGACACCGGCGTTGTAGAGGACGACTTTCTTGACCGGCAACGGGTCGTCTTGCTTCTCTTGCGCGGAAACGGCGCCGCCACCGATGGCACCGGCGACAACCAGCCCCACGACAAGCATCCAATGAGTCAATCTGCGTGCGATCATCTCGATGTTCCTTTGCGATTGAATACCGGCTAGCTCGCGCGCGTGCAATGCTGCGCGGAGCAAGCCCCTGCCCGGCCCAAGACCATGAGCATGACTGCCCTCAAGTCTAGCCCTTTGATGCGTTTGCTGGTGCGAAAGTTCCCGGATTCCGGGCCACCCTGGCACTGTCAGGCTGGTTTGGTACGATGCGCACGGGCAGTACCTTCGACAGCTTTCCACACGCCCCGTAGCCCGAATACGCGAGGTTCCATCAATGGTTCTCACCCCCAGCACCATGCTGCCGCTGGGCACGAAAGCCCCGGCATTTTCGCTGCCCGATACTAATGGCAAGACGGTTTCGCTAAGCGATTTCGCCGGCAAGCCGGCGCTTTTGGTCGTCTTCATGTGCAATCACTGCCCGTACGTCAAGCACGTAGCGGCGGGCCTGGCTCAGCTTGCCAAGGATTATCAGGCCAAGGGAGCGGCCGTCGTCGGCATTAGCGCGAACGACATCAAGAGCCATCCCGATGATGCACCGGCGAAGATGGCCGAAGAGGCGAAGCTGCGCGGCTACACGTTCCCGTACTTGTTCGACGAGTCGCAGGCCGTCGCCAAGGCGTACCGCGCCGCATGCACGCCGGACTTCTACGTCTTCGATCGTGAGCAGAAGCTCGTCTACCGCGGCCAGATGGACGCCAGCCGACCCGATAGCGGCATACCCGTCACGGGCAACGACCTGCGTGCCGCGCTCGATGCGACGCTAGCCGGCAAAGCGCCCGCCGCCGATCAGAAGCCAAGCATCGGCTGCAATATCAAGTGGAAGGCGAACAACGAGCCGGACTACTTCAAGTAGTTCCCTGAGCTGGAAAGGCGGCGAGTGATCAGCCTTCTCGGGTGGCACGGACAACTCGTTTGTCTCGCTCGCTATTCTTTGGGCAGGATGGCCCTCGAAGTTCGCGCTCAAACTGTCGGGGTTCGTGACGTTTGCGCTCGTAGCCCTGGCCTACGGCCTTGTTGATTTAAGGAGCGATGCCCAGGCCGGAATCGCGTTAGAGATCTTGCTTATTCCGGTTCCATTTCTGAGCGCCATTGGCTTATGGAGTCGGAGTGGAGATCGATCGCCGCCGTAGACGAATGTCGAGCGACCCTCGCTAAAGTCGACGTTTGCAGCAACCTAGCTCGGTTTGATGAAGTACACCTTCGATCCCACCCGCGTCGCGCACAAGCCTGAGACCGCCGAGAGCGCGATCAAGCGCGCAGCGCGACGAATGCGTGTTCGTCTCGCAACATCGCGCGGCATCGCGATTGTGCAGAATCCAAGTGAGCCCATGCGGCTCAAGCTAGCTGTTCCCAAGCTCCAAGGCTTCTAGCGTCTCTGTCCAGTTGCGGCACTGCGACAGGTCGGGAAGCTTAACCGCGCGATGTGCCTGGCGAGTGCTGGGCGATGCGGTGATTGGGCCATTGGAATCGCCAGCGCTGCGATACTGTGGGCCGATGGCCCGCGCAAAACTGAGAGTTAGCGCTGACAGGTGCCGAAGACGACAGATCTTTGTGAGGCTCATTAGCGGTCTCTCCTTTACGAAACAGGGGGCACCCAGTGATGGCTGGAAATTACCCCCCCGTTATAGGACTGTCAAATATTTTCTAGTAATCCTGTCGAATCCGTCGCCTTTTGCATGAAAACCGGGTCGCACGATTCAAGAAAAGAAATGAGCCGTGTTACACGGGTAAGTGGCGCTGAGCCGACCCCCCGGGTGGATGAATGTGTTTCCCCCCTCCGGACAGGAATGGACTTCCGCGTTTTGCGTGTGGATGTGCAATGCACAAGCGCTTTAGAAACAGTAGCCGCAGCGGCCCTCGACCACGAATATTGGCGATCGACGGCCATCGGTCGGCCCGCTGGCATGGTTGGCAATTCGGAGACCCTGCAGAACCGTGGCTTTCACCGCCGGTTCGGCGTGCGCTCGTTCTCGTCCTCCTCTTCCGCTTCCACCTCGCGGTGGATCGCCGGCCCCAGCCACCATCCCCATACCAGGTAATGGAGGCCCACGGTCAGGAACAACCCGCCGCCCACGACCACGGCCAGCCCGATCGTTCCCAGCGACAAGACGTAGAGCATCACCAAAGCCACGGCCAAGAGGCCGATCGTCAGTGTGGCGGCCAGCAGTGAATGCCAGGCGCGTGGCTTTTCGTCCGACATGACGCGCGTCTCGAAACAGATCGGTTGCCGCCCGACGGCATCCGGGCGGCTTCAGTCGATGAACTCGGGCTTGATTTTTTGCGGAATCACGCCCGCCGCATGACCGCGCGCCAATAACTCGCGTACGGCCTGCCGTCCGCGCGGGCCGAAGTCGAGCGTCCAATCATTCACGTACATGCCCACGAAGGTGTCGGCCTTGGAGCGATCGAGATCGCGACCGTATTGCAGCGCGTAGTCGAGAGCCTCCTGGCGATGCTCCAGTCCGTAGCGAATGCTCTCCTTGAGCAGCCGATTGACGTCGCGCATGACGTCGGCGCCCAGATCCTTGCGAATCGCATTAGCGCCCAGCGGCAGCGGCAAACCGGTTTCTTCGAACCACCACTGCCCGAGGTCGACGATCAGGTCCAGCTTCCGCTCGCCGTAAGTGAGTTGCCCTTCGTGGATAATCAAGCCTGCGTCGACGGGCTTACCCTGATACGCGCCAGCCTCGACCGCGTCGAGAATCTGATCGAATGGCACCACCACATGCGCGAAGTCACGGGCCAGGCACATCCGCAAAGCTAGGTAGGCCGTCGTCAGCGTGCCCGGCACGGCGATCGACGTGCCGCGCAGCTCGTCGAGCGACATCCTCTTTTTGGCGACCACCATCGGGCCATACTTGTCCCCCATGCTCGCTCCGCACGGGCACAGCGCGTAAATATCGGTCAGGTACGCGTAACCGTGCAGGCTGACGGCCGTCAGTTCGAGCTCACCCGAAAACGCGCGGCGGTTGAGCGTTTCGATATCGACCAATTCGTGGCGAAATTCGTATTCGCCGGTGGCGATCTTGTCGTTCGCCAGCGCATGGAACATGAACGCATCGTCCGGATCGGGGCTATGCCCGACGCGGATCAGGTGTTTCGTCGCCGTCACTCGATTTCTCCCGAGGCAATTGGTCGCTTCGTGCGGTTTGTGCCGCTGAATGATAGAAGGCCGGCCGAACATCGTCAATTTGCCCGGCAATGCTCGCGCGGCACGTGACGGCGAGCGGCAAAAAGGGGCCATTGACACCGCTCGCGCGCAATTCCATCAACGAAGGAACCGCGAACTTGCGGCCGCGATAACAGACGCGGACTTCGTCAGGGCCACCCAGGTGACGTCGCACGCCTGAGCTTATCGTAGCGGCGCGGCGCCCGATGGCAGCGGCGGTGCAGGCGGCAACGTGACAGGCTCGCCGGCCGAGATCACGACCGCGCTTGCCGGCATGTTCGTGGGCGTTGGCGTCGCAGCTGGGATACCCGCTCCGGCCGGCGCTGGACCGGCGGCAATGACTACGGTTCCGGTTGGCGCCACGGGCGCCTGCGGAGTGGGGGACGCGAGTGCCGCGCGTTCGACGGCGCCCCCGTCAGGCCGGCCGACGTCGGTCACCATCGTCGTCGCCCGCGGCGAACCGGACACCATGGCGACGGCCGGCCGCACGACGCCTGACCCCGGGGGAATGCCGGCCGAAACGAGCGGCGCGGGCCCCGGCACGGAACCGCCAGGTCCCATCCCGATGGGCGCGGTCCCGCTTCGCCCCACCGTCGACGGAGCGCCAGGCGCACCCATGACGTGCAAGGACGAACTTTGTTCGTTGGCCATCGCCACCGGTGCGCCGGAGCGCAACGTGTTGCGTCCCTCCTGGCCCGGCGAAGGCGCCGGAGCCGGCATTGCAGGACCGTTCGTATGGATCGGCGGCGCGGGGCCCGGTAGCTCGATATCGGGCTGCTTGGCGCCGGGCATGGCACTGCCGGGTGACGGCAGGCTGTTCGGCGGTCGCGTTTCGCCGCCCGGCGTGGCACTCGGCGCCGGAATTACCTCGCCCGGCGCGGTGCCCTGCGGGGTCTTCGTAAGCGCTTTGCCTTCGGTCGTGACCGCCGGTGGTAGCTGGAACTGCTGATACATGCCGCGATCCGTGAGGGGGCCTTGCGGCAGGATGTAGCTCAAACGAGTTGGCCGCGAGCGATTTTCGTCGCGACGCTGGGCGTCGTGATAGGCCTTATGCGGCCAGGGCCCTTCCGCCATATTGATGCCGTTGTTCTCGAGCAATGTATTGCTCTCGAACATCACATTCTTTACGGCCAGCGTGTACTCGACCATCGAGCGCGCGTACCGGCTGTCGGCGTCGGCCAGGCGGCGCTGCGATTCGACCAGGTCCAAAAGCGATGCCGTGTCGGCCTCGAAAGCGGCCTGCACCGCGGCCATTTGCTGCGCTGCCGCCACGCGGCGATTGTAATTCGTCTGCGCCACGATGTAGGAGCGATCGACGTCCCCCACGACATTGCTTAGATCGTGAATGACCTGTAGCTCCATTTCGCGCAAAATGGCACGCTCGCGGGCCAGCACCAGCTGCGCGTTGCGCACCGCGGCATGCCCCTGGCGAAAACCGATCGGCATGTCGAACTGCGCGCCCAACTGCCATTCCTGGAATTGCCCGCCAAACAGGGTTTGCACGGCGTTGTCGAATTGCGGATTGTCGCCGTAATTGATCAGGTTGTGGCCGAAGCCGCGCCACCGGTACAGCCCCTCGGCGTCCAAGCGGGGCAACAGGAAATTGCGGGCCGCGATCAGCTCTAGTTCGCGGCGTTTGACGAACGAACGCTGCCGGCGCAATTCTGCACGGCGGTTGAGCGCTTCTTGCGTGAGTTGATCCCAGTCGAAACAGACCCGAGCTTGCAGCGGTTCCTCGGCCGGGCGGATGAGCCGTGGATCGTTCGGTGGCAGACCCATCGTCAATCGCAGCCGGCGCTCGGTCACGTAGACGCCCGGATTGGCGCGGAACGTGCCGCCGCTCGATCCGTTGTTGGTGCGCGTACCGTCGAACAGCCGCCCTGTGAGAGCGTCTTCGACCTCGGCCTGGAAGAAATAATACTGGTCGCGGGCCTGCGCTTCCTTGTCGGCTTCGCCACCGCGGCGGCCGGTGACGTACAAAGCATGAATCCGCCGCCACGTTTCCAGGGCGCTGTCGCGGGCCACGATTTTGGCGTGCAAGTCGCGATAGGCGAAATAGAGGTCCCAGTAGGCGTTCTCGACGTTGCTGATCAGGTTGCGCACGCCCAGCTCGAACTCGGCCAGGCTGATGTCGGTATTAACGCGCGCGATCAGCACACCGTTGGCCTGGCCGATCGTGCCGTTGGGACCGGCGATGCGGTTGTAGAGGACGCCGGCGCCTTGCAATAACGGCTGGCGGACCTCGGCCTCGATGTTATTGTCCCAGGAATGCGGGAACAAGTTCGCCGGGGCGTTGTTGGCGTCGTAGACCGTGTTCTGCCGCAAGAAGTACTGGCCGCCGGTCGCGGCGCGTTTGGCGAGCTGAATCTGGTACTGATTCAAATCCTGTTGGAACAGGCGCGTGCCGCCGCCGAAGAACTCGTTGTTGAGCGCGCGATGGTTGTTTTGCCAATTGCCCGTCGCCGACAGGTCGGCATCGAACTGCGATAGCGCGGCTTCGACACCGTAGTTGGGATCGGTTTCAGTGATCGCTGGCCCCTGCACCGTGCGCACGATTTGCGGATTTACGAGCACCTGCCCGCCCAAATCGCGCAGCACCGGCGAATTGACCATCGCCAGTTTCAGAGCCTCCTCCAGCGTCAGGTCCCAGTACTGCGGCGGTCCTTCCCGGATGACGTGTGGCGCGAAAGATGAAAAATCGTCCTTGCGCTCGGGCACCGGCTCGTTCGGGTACTCCATCTCCAGGGCCACGTTCTTGTAGTGCGCGGCTTGCTGCACCGAGGGATCGGCCACCGGCAGAGGCGTTCGCATCAGGCAGCCAGTGCTAGCTGCCAGGACGATCGCGGTCCAAAGCATGTTGGCAAGGAACACCCGGGCGGCAACGGCGCGGCGCAGCAAGGCCAGCGGTGCATCGCCATCAGGCGAATGCGCCGGCCCGTCGCTTCGGCCGTAGCGGCGTTTCGTTTCCAAGACGTTGGTCGCCAAAAGGATAGGTGCTGCCCACAACCCGCCTGGCGGCGGCTGCGTATATCTGCTGACTGCTTTGACCGTGGCGCAAGCGCAGCGCGGGCATCGCGCGGCCCTAGGCCATTGGGCATATAGATCGGCGCCCGCAGACTTTTCCCAAACTCTTTTTTCCACATAACCGGAAAGTTCGCCGCGATATTGGCCAGGCCTCCCGCCCCAGGCCTCGCTAGCAGCGTGACTCTGGGGGTGCGGCGATATACTGGGAAGAATGACAGCAGACCCGCTGCCGACGGAATTCGCGACCGCTGCGTCGACCTGGCAACATCTCGACGATCTCGTCGACGAGATTGTCGATCTGGTGCATGGCCGTCTGGCCCCGCGCGAATTCTGGCGGCAACTGCTCAATCGCAGCGTCCAGGCGCTCGCTGCCTCGGGCGGCGCCGTCTGGCTACAGCGCACCGACGGGCGTTTCGTGCTCGAGTGCCAGATTGGTTCGGAAGAAGCGCCTTGGCAGGGACCGGCCGAGTCAGCGCACAGGCACGCGCGGCTCATCGAGCACGTCGCCGAAACGCAATTGGCGCTTTCGCTCCCTCCTTGCAGCGGCCCGGCCACCGAGGCGGCGACCGATAACCCGTCGGCGCAGCTATTGTTGCTCTCGCCGGTCGTTGCGGATGGACGAACGACGGCCATCCTGGAAATCTCGCAGCGTCCGACCGAAGCGCCCGCGGCCGCCGACGGCTACCTGCGATTCCTGTCGGCCGTTTGCGAGGTGGCCGCCGACTACGTTCGGCAGCGGCAATTCCATGAGTTGCGCGAGCACGCCACGTCGCGCGGGCAGTTCGACAACTTCACGCAATCGGTCCACGCCACTCTCGATTCGCGCCGCGTGGCCTATGCCCTGGCCAACGATGGTCGGTCGATCATCGGCTGCGACCGCGCGAGCGTGGCGCTCATGCGCGGGCGGAAGGCACGCTTGCTCGCGGTCTCGGGCGTCGACACGCTGAATCGCCGCGCGGCCAGCGTGCGGGCCCTCGAAGCGCTCACTAGCGCGGCGGTCGCGATCGATGAACCGCTGTGGTACCCGGCGGACGTTGCCGAGCTGCCGCCGCAAATCGAGCGCGTATTGCAGGCTTATCTCGACGAATCGCACGCCCGGCAATTGGCCGTTATTCCGTTGCGCGAGCCGGTCACGGATGACGATCATCCGCGCGAGGCACGGCCCATCGGCGCACTGGTATGCGAATACTTCAAGCCACACGATGACGCCGGGCAGGCGCAAGCGCTGCCGCTCGCCGTGGCCGCGCAGGGGGCGACCGCGCTGGCAAACGCCCTGGAATACGAAGCGATTCCCTTCGCCCGCCTGTGGCGTGGGCTGGGCCAATCGCGACGGCTGGTGCGCGGCCGACAATTACCCAAGACTCTCTTGGCCTTGGCCGCAATCGCCGCCGCCGTGGCGACGCTGGCGTGGGTGCAGGTCGACTTCACCGTCGAAGGACGCGGAGAGTTGGTGCCCGCGGTGCGCCGCGACGTCTTTGCGCCGGTCGACGGCGTAATCTCGGAAATCCTCGTAGCGCACGGCGACGCCGTACGCGAAGGGCAGGAACTGCTCGTACTGCGGCGCCCGCAACTGGAGCTGGAACGCACCCGCGTGTTGGGCGAGCTGCAAACGGCGCGCAAGAAGTTGTCGAGCCTGCAGGCCATGCGCTTCGCGGGGAACGCGTCCTCGGCCGAGGCCCGCGAACAATATCGCCAGCGCACTGCCGACGAAGAAGAAGTCAAAGAGCAACTCGCGAGCTTGCAAGAACAGCTCGCGCTGCTGGACCAGCAGCAAGCGGAACTAACGGTACGCAGCCCCATCGCCGGCCAGGTGCTCACCTGGGACGTCGCGCAAGTGCTCGCCTCGCGACCCATCGAGCGTGGGCAGATGCTGCTATCGATCGGCGACCCGGCGGGGCCGTGGGAACTCGACCTGCGCGTGGACGATGATCGCATCGGCCACGTGCTCGAGGCGCGGGGCCAATCGGACCTGCCGCTGCCGGTATCGTTTTTGCTAGCGATGGATCCCGATCACGAGTGCCAGGCGGAGCTTGCCGACGTCGCCCTGAATACCGACGTGCTGGAGAACGCCGGACCGCAGGTTCTGATCACGGCCAAGGTCGATAGCGAGGTCCTGCAGCGGCCGCGACCGGGGGCCAGCGTGGTGGCAAAAATTCACTGCGGACGGCGATCACTAGGGTTCGTCTGGTTACACGACCTATGGGATGCGGCGCGGACGCGATTGTTTTTCTAACCATTTGTTTGAAAACCTTAGGACCGTCTCGGGTGGGTGCCACTGGTAGCTTGTCTACCAGTGCCTATGTGGAGTTCTGCACTGGTGGGCGAGCCACCAGTGGCACCCGATCGAGGATATTAATACGCCGTCGGACGAATTAGCATTTCACGCCAGAACACGCGGAGATCGCCATGCAGTGGCTCGCTACGATGTGCCTGCTGTTAGCGCCCGATGCTGCGGCGGCCGATGATTCGATCGTGGTCGAGGAAGCCCTGGTCACGTTGATCGAGCAGGCCGAGGTGCCAGCGCGCGAGGCGGGCGTGCTGGCCGTGATCAATGTCCGTGAAGGCCAAATTGTCGCCGTCGGCGATGCCCTCGCCCACCTCGACGACACGCAGGCCCAATTGACCAAGAAGCGGGCTGAAATCGAGCTCGACGTCGCCCGGGCCGAGGCCGCGAATGACGTCGACGTGCGCTTCGCCCAGAAATCGACCGAGGTCACCCGCGCCGAGCTTCGCCGCGCCAGCGAGTCGATGGAGAAATACAAAAAGAGTGTCTCGGCCACCGAGCTTGACCGGCTGCGTCTCGAGGCCGAGCGCGCGGCATTGCAAGTCGAACAAGCGCAGGAAGAGTTGAAGGTCGCCGGCTTCACCGAGCGGCTCAAGCAGAACGAGCTGGACTATGCCGCGTGGACCCTCGAACGGCTGCGCATCAAGTCACCGCTCGACGGCATGGTGGTCGAGATCAATCAACGGCCCGGGGAATGGGTGGAACCCGGTGAAACCATGTTCCGCGTCGTGCGCATCGATCGGCTGCGCGTGGAAGCGTTTCTCGATGCCCATCAGGCGGCGGGCTCACTCGCCGGCCGCCCGGTCAAGTTGTCTATCGATGGCAAGGGAGACAGGAGCGCGGAATTCTCGGGCAAGATCGTTTTCGTCAGTCCCGAAGTCGATCCGGTGAACGGCCAGGTGCGCGTGTGGGCCGAGGTGGAAAACCGCGACGGCCAGTTGCGCCCCGGCGTACATGGCAAGCTCACGATCGGCCCGCTACCGGCCGACACTCCGCGCCCGGCGGCGGCGAATTGAGCGCGATTTCGGCAGGATCCGACATTTGAATTTCGACATTCGTCATTTGACACACCCGTGACCACGCTTGCTCGACAATCTGCCGCTGCTAGCCGTCGGGCACTGGCCGTGCGCATGCGCCCGGACCTGGTCGTCGTGCCGCAATCGGTCGCTGGTCGTCGCAGTTGGGCCATCAAAGATCCAGTGGCGCTGGCATATTTTCGACTGCGCGACGAGGAATTGGCCGTGCTGGAAATGCTCGACGGCCGCGCGAGCGCGGCCGAGATCATGGCCCGTTTTGAACAGCGTTTTGCGCCGCGCCGTCTCACGCCCGAGGGCTTGCAAGGCTTTCTGGCGCGGCTGCACCGCGACGGTTTGATCGTCTCGGCCGCCGCCGGACAGGGCACGCAACTGCTCGACCGCGCCGGGGCTTCACTGCGGCGGCGGCGGCTGGCCAGCGTCACGAATCTGTTGTCGATTCGGCTGCCGGGGATCAATCCCACGCGGTTTCTGGAGTATCTGCAACCACTGGCGGCTTTGTTCTTCTCGCGCACGGCGCTGCTTGCGGGGGCGTCGCTGGCGATCGCCATGCTGGCGGTCATGGCCACGCATGTCGCGCGCTTTGCCGCGCGGTTGCCCGACTGGCAGAACTACCTCACGCCGCGCAATGCTGTGCTGGCCGTGGCCGCCATTTCGCTGGTGAAGGTGCTACACGAATTCGGGCACGCCTTGGCGTGCCGGCGTTTCGGCGGCGAGTGTACCGAAATCGGGCCGATGTTCCTCGTGTTTGCCCCTTGCTTGTATTGCGATGTTTCCGATTCCTGGATGTTTGCCAGTAAATGGCGACGCGCGGCGGTGGCCGCGGCGGGCATTTACGTCGAGGTGGTGTTGGCCGCGATGGCCGCCGCCCTGTGGTGGTCGAGCGAGCCGGGGCTCTTCAAGGCCTTGTGCTTTAACGTGATGCTCGTCGGCTCGATCAATACGCTCTTGTTCAATGGCAATCCGCTATTGCGCTACGACGGCTACTACGTCCTCTCGGACTTGATCGAGATACCGAACCTGGCCGAACAATCGTCGACGGCGCTCCGGACGTTGGCCGCGCGCGTGCTGCTGGGGCAGCGTTCGCGAACCCGCAGCGAGTGGACCGGATGGCGATACGTTTTCCTGCTCGCCTACGGCGTTGCCGCTACGGCTTATCGTTTTGTGCTGGTGGCCCTGTTGCTGTGGTTCTGCTATCGAGCACTTTTGCCCTATCGGTTGGAGACGCTCGCCGTCGCGCTCGGCGCGAGCGTGCTGGGCGGCATGATTGCGAGCCCGCTCGCGCGCGGCTGGCGTTTTGCCCGCACGCCCACGGTGGGACCAAAAGTGCCGGCCGCACGCCTTTTCGCGGTGGGGGTTCTGACTCTCTCGCTCCTGGCGGCGCTCGTGCTCGTCCCCCTGCCGGTGCGGGTCACGGCACCGGTGGTGATCGAACCGCAAGACGCTCAGAGGGTCTACGTATCCGAAGCGGGCACGCTGCAATTCGCCGTCGCGGCGGGGCAGGCGGTGCAGGCAGGCGAGACACTCGCGCGCCTGACAAACCCCGATCTGGACCTGGAACTCGCACGCCTGACGGGCGAGCGCAATCAGCAGCGTTCGCGCTTGGCAAATCTGGAAAGGCGCCGCGGGCAGGATCGCGCCGCTGCCGCCGAGATTCCCACCGCACGCGAGGCGCTCGCCGACGTCGAAGAGCGTCTCGCCAAGCGCACTGCCGATCGCGAGCGACTCGTGCTGCGGGCACCGATCGCCGGAACCGTACTACCACCGGAGTGGAACGCGCAGCCCGTGCTGCCCGAATCGCTGCCGACGTGGCGCGGGACGCCAATGCTCGCGCGAAACCAGGGCGCATTTCTAGAGGTCGGCACACTTTTTTGCCTGATAGGCGACCCGCAACGCGTCGAGGCCGTGGCCACGGTCGATCAGGCCGACATCGATCGGCTGGCCGTGGGCGAGCGCGTCGACATCAAGGTCGACCAGGCGGCCGGCACGATTCTCCTCGGCACCGTCAAGGAGGTTGCCGAAGTCGACGTCGATATCGCGCCGCGGCGGCTCGCCAAGACAGGCGAGTTAGCAACCCGTACCGATTCCACGGGCATCGCGCGGCCGTTGTCGGCCTCGTACCAGGTGCGCATCGTCCTGGACACGACGGATCGGACGGTGCTCTTAGGCGCGCCAGGCCGGGTGCGCATTCACTGTCCGGCCGAGTCGGTCGTGGCACGCGTTCGCCGCTGGCTGCGCGGATCGTTTCATTTTTCCGTGTAGCGCAGCGCAAACGCCAGAGGCGAAGCCCGAACGATCGGCGAAACCGCCTACGGGATCAAGAAGCACAGGCCCACGATGTAGGCCGTTTCCATCGAGATGGCGTCGAGACGCACTTCCGGCCAGTTGATCTGATACGGCGCGCGGCTGCCCGGCCGGTAATACCCGAGCGAGTAGACGCGCTCACGCGGCGGGTGGACGACCATCATGTAGGGGAGCAATGGAATCTTGACGAAGAACTGCGCGCCCGAGATCCAGAACTGGCCGATGCCCCAGTCGTAGCCGTAGCGCTCGAGATTGGGTTGCTCGAAGTACAACGGCTGATTGAAGAAGGCCGGCGATTCCCAGTAATACGAGTAATTCAGCGGTATGCGCTGATATTCCGTCGCGCCAAACTCGCGATCGAGCGTGGACGTGGGATCGGTCTCGCGCGGAACTTGCCCTTCCTTGGGCAGAATGTTGATCGTCAGCGACCCAATCGGGCGGATGCCGTAGTCACCGTAAGTTGGCGGCGACACGGGACCGGTCGGGCTAGCCGGCGCAATCGTCTCGCTGGGCGGAGGAAGCGGTATCGGCTGCGCCGAGGGGGACCGTGGCGCGTCAGGTTGGTTCAATAGCGCGGTGGGTCGAACTTGGACCCGGGATGTCGGCAACCCCATGGGAGCCAGCCGCAGTTCCGAGGAGTTGATCGCTTGCAGTGGTTGACCGACATCGCGCGGCGCCTGCTCGACCGTCGACATCCGCAACACGGACCCCTGTGATGCGGGAAGACCGGCCGGGACAAATTGCAGCGAACCTGGCGGATCGGCGACGGCTGTCGATGCACTCTGAAACAAACCCGTCAGCAAGACACCGACGACTAACAGCCGCGGCCTTGCCACCGCGCGGCGCGCACCACGAGCCGGGCGTTCTTGGCCGACGGCAATCGTTGGCAATGCGTCGTGCCGCATGGTGGTAACGTGTACGAATCGTGAAGGGTGTAGGGGTTCTATCGGCCAGAGATCGGCCTGTGCTGAATTGCAGTTCGCACGTTCCGGCCCAGGGGAATGACGCAAACCTCCTATCTCAACAGGATTTACTCCCTGGCCGCCGGCTTGTCGTGGAATCACCCTCGGCCAGACCCGCCCAGCGGAAGGCGCGATTTCTCGCTCGAATCTCGCGCGCGAATGTAGGGATGGCAGGAGCCAAAAGGTCCGCTGCCGAAGCACGTTACGGCGACAAAATCGTTGACAGTTACGGAGATTCGTCCTGATAATCGAGGTCTACGCCGCGCGCGGAACAGAGCCTGCCAGAAGCGGCGCGGCGCATAGCCTGGCAAGATCAAGGTCGGGGCGGCGGCCGTAGATAGGTATCAGCCCGGTTCTGGGCGCGTGGGTTCGCGTTGGCGTCGTAAAATCGTCGCTCGGCGCGGGTGTTACGCGTCCCGCTGCGGCCCGGCTCACATCACGGCAAAAAAAGCGGCAGACAGCAATGACACTGCGCGAGCTCTTGGACCGTCTTGGTGTCTCTTCTCAGCGTCGACCCGGCCAGGCCTCATGGCAGCAGAGCGAGGAGGAATTGTTCCCTGCGCTCTACGTCCATCGGCTCGAAGAACGGCGCCTGCTCAACGCCGCGCCGGTGGCCGTGGCGCCCGCTCCGACGCCTAAAGATAGCGGCACCGAAGCGCACACGTCTGCCCATGCCGCGAGCCACGATCAGGCCGGGAACGATGTCCAGAATCTGGCGCGAATCACATACGGCGGGCCGAGCTACGGAAATTTCTCGGCCGAGATGATCGCCCTCACCGCGCATGCGGGTCACGGCAGTGGCGGCCACGACTCCGCAAAGAACGACGACAGCGGCAGTGACTCGACGGACGCGGCCGACGCAACCGCCAACGCGGACGTGACGCCGGCCGCCACGGCGCAGGTCGCGGCGCTCGAGATGGTCACCGGTTTCGGCCTGGCCGCTGATCAGCCGCCGGTCAACGTGGTGCCAGGTCCACAAACGACTAACGAAGATACCTCGCACGTGATCACGGGGCTGTCGGTTTCGGATCCTGATTCCGGATCGAATCCGATTACGACGCAATTCTCGGTCAACCACGGCACGCTGTCCGTCGATACCACCGGCGGCGTCGCGCAGCCGAGCGGCGCGATCCTGATGCCCGACGGCACGGTAATCACCGGCAATGGTACCAATACGCTGATCATTGCCGGCAGCACTTCGCAAATTACCAGCGAACTTTCGGCAGGCCTGACCTATACGCCGAATCTGGATTACAACGGCGCCGACCAGCTCACGATGACGTCGAATGATCTCGGCGCTACGGGCTCGGGCGGGCCCCTGCAAGATGTCGATGCCGTGGCGATCGCGGTCGCGGCGGTCGATGATCCGCCGGTGAATGTCGTGCCGGGCCCGCAATCGACGAACGAAAATGCGGCGCTCGTCATTTCCGGCTTGTCGGTGTCGGACGTCGACTCGGGCAGCAATCCGATCATTACGCAATTGAGCGTCGCCCACGGCACGCTCTCGGTCGATACCACCGGCGGCGTCGTGCAGCCGAGCGGCGCCATCCTCATGCCGGATGGCACGGTGATCACGGGCAACGGCACGAGCACGCTGATCATCACGGGTACTACGGCGCAAATCACGAGCGAGTTGTCCGCGGGTCTGACCTATACGCCAGGCTTGAACTACCACGGCAGCGATACGCTGACGATGACTTCGAACGATCTGGGCGCCACTGGCCTGGGCGGGCCTCTCAAGGACGTCGATACCGTCGCGATCTCGGTGCTTCAGGTGGACCAGCCGCCGGTGAACGTCGTGCCGGGTCCACAAACGGCGCACGAAAACTCGCCGCTGGTGATCGGTGGACTATCGGTTTCGGACCCCGATTCTGGTTCCAATCCGATCACGACGCAGTTCACCGTCGCGCATGGCACGCTGTCGGTCGACACGACCGGTGGCGTTGTACAACCCAGCGGCGCGATCCTTCTGCCCGATGGCACCGTGATCACCGGCAACGGCACGAATGCCTTGATCATCACCGGCAGCACGACGCAAATCAGCAATGAGTTGTCGCACGGTCTGACTTATACGCCGGCCGCGAATTATTTCGGCGGTGACACGTTGACGATGACGTCGAACGACCTGGGCGCCACCGGCTTGGGCGGACCGCTGAAAGACATCGACGCCGTGGCCATCACGGTGCTCGAAGTCGATCAGCCGCCGGTGAATGCCGTGCCAGGCCCGCAAACCGCGCTTGAGAACACACCGAAGGTGATCGGCGGATTGTCGGTTTCCGACCCCGATTCGGGCACAAGTCCGATCACGACCCAGCTCACCGTGACGCACGGAACGTTGACCGTCGATACGACCGGCGGTGTTACGCAACCGAGCGGGGCGATCCTGCTGCCCGACGGCACGGTGATCACGGGCAATGGCACCAGCACGCTGATCATCACCGGCACCACGGCGCAAATCAGCAATGAGCTTTCGCAGGGTCTGACCTACACGCCCGCCGCAGATTACTTTGGCGGCGATACGCTGACCGTGACCTCGAACGACCTGGGCGCCACCGGCTTGGGAGGACCGCTCAAGGACACGGACACCGTGGCCATTACGGTGCTCCAGGTCGATAAGCCGCCGGTGAACGTGGTACCTGGACCGCAGACGACCAATGAAGACACGCCGGTGGTGATCGGCGGATTGTCGGTTTCGGATCCGGATTCCGGTTCATCGCCGATTACGACGCAACTCACCGTTTCGCACGGCACGCTCTCGGTCGACACGACGGGCGGCGTCACTCAGCCGAGCGGCGCGATTCTGATGCCCGACGGCACGGTCATCACCGGTAACGGTACGAACACGGTGATCATCCTCGGCACGACCTCGCAGATTACGAACGAGCTGTCGCACGGCCTGACGTATACGCCCACGTTTGCGTACTTCGGTCCCGACACGCTCACGATGAAGTCGAACGATCTAGGGGCCACGGGCGTCGGCGGTCCGTTGACGGACACGGATACCGTGGCCATTACCGTCGCGCCGGTCGTGCACGCCCCCACGCTCACCGTCACGAGCCCCGCCAGTGGATTCAACGGCCTGCCGATTTCGATCGGTATCTCGGGCGCGCTCACCGACAGCAACAAGCCCGAAGTGCTCACGTTCAACGTCTCGGGCGTGCCGACCGACGCCGTATTGCACGACGGCCTGGGCAACGATCACTCAGGGCAATCGAGCTACACACTGACCGAGGCCGAGGTGGCCGGGCTGACGTTGACCATGCCCGACAGCAACGTCTCGCAGAATTTCGATCTAACCGTCGTGGCCGTGGCCACCGATGCGGCGATCAACCAGACGGCCTCGTCGGCGCCGCAGACGATTTCGGTCGCGAGCCTGAATCCTTACCCGATTTTGACCAATCTTTCGGCCCCGGATGTGTTGCAGGGATCGTCGACGACGCTCACCGGTACGCTCGCGAGTCTTCGCCCCGGCGCATTCCCGATGGAAGTGACCGTGACCTGGGGCGACGGCAGCCCGGCCGAGACGGTTCAAGTGAACGCCCAAGGGCAGTTCTCGGCAACGCATACCTATTTGTACGAGAACGCGAACGCGGCCCTGACCGAAATCCAAAACATTCACGTCTCGGTGACCGACGCCTTCGGCAAGACGACGACCGGCGATACGTCGCTCGCCGTGACTGATGTGCCGCCGACGATCAGCAACCTCTCGATCACGCCGAACGACATGGTGATCAACAACGTGGCGGTGTTGACCGGCACGATCTTCGATCCCGGTCCGGCCGATTCGTTCACGATGACCGTCAACTGGGGTGATGAAACGGCGCCGCAGGTTATCGCGCTGCCGGCCGGGTCGACGAATTTCACGCTCTCGCACTTGTTCGATGACAATCGCCGCGGCGATCCGAACCAGGTCAATCCGGTGCAGATCACGATCGTGGACAACCACACCGGGCTGAGCACGTCGGCCACCGCCATCACGGTACACGACGTGAATCCGACGTTGATCAACTACACCGGGACGAATCTCGGCTCGAACGGCATCCTGACGATCTCGGGCAACATCAGCCACCCGGGCCCGGGCCCGCTGACGCTCACGATCAACTGGGAAGATACCGTCCAGGTGATCCAGAACGTGCCGCAGGGTAACTTCCAGATCTCGCACTTTTACGACGTGCCGCCGAATCCGGCCGATCCCTCCGGTCCCATCACGGTCTCGGTTCGCGTCAGTAGCGATACGAACCTATCGGCCACCGCCAGCAACACCTCGACCGTGCCCGGTCTGGGAGCTCTGGGCGGGTCGTTGGCGTTTTTCTACGTCCAACAGGAAAATAACATTCCGCATTTCGAAAACGGCGGCCAGCACGTCGATATGGGCAGTGCCCAGCCGATCGTGCTCACGTTTACCACCGTGCAGTTCGACGTGCGTCCGCCGCAAGGGCAGGGGCTGGCCGACACCAAGGCCGTGGTGGCGCTGCGAACCTTCGATGCCGAGGCGGCAACGGAACGCGGCGTCGTGATCCTGCCGGTCGACGTGCTCAACAATTTGACGGCGCTCTTTGCCAAGCTGCCTGACGATCATTACCGGCTGTACTACGTCGAGCAGGGGACCGAGCGCATGATCATGGACGTGGTCGTGCGCCGCGGCAAACCGATCGACCCGACGGACGAATCGGAGGGAACCCAAGATCGTCCGCCGACATCGCATCTCGATCGCATGGACGATCAAGAACAAGTTGCCGGCGAAGCTGACGAAGCCGCGCCGGTCGCGATCGGACAGCCCGATGCGTTCGATCAATCGCGTAGCGATGTCTCGGTCGATGCGGAAGCCGACGGCGAGCTTTTGAATCCGCTGCCGTCCCCTCTCGTGGCCCCGGGGCCCGTTTCTTCGAACGCCTTATCGAATGTGAACGCCGCCGAACGTGCGACGGCGGATCGCTACCGGGCGCTGTTTGTTCCGGCCGTGGCGGCGATCGCCATCAGTTCGACCTGGAGCGCCGGAACCTGGGCTCAACGTGTGGACGAAGAACTGACGCAAGCACCGGCCGACGCCCTGTCACGACCGTCGCGCTTGCGGCGCCGCCTGCGGCGTTTGCTCGACCGGCCAACACCGCGTCATCCCCGCTGATTCTGTAGGACATTCGCTGACCGGCAACTTATGACTTCCTGTCCATTCTGCAACACGGCTCTTGAAGGCGCGGTCGAGCGCTGCCCAGGTTGCGATGCGCAGTTGGGGCTAATGTCGGCGGCCACGGTCGATTCCGGCTTTGTCGAGGCTGAGTTCATCGAGCCCGGTGCCGCGCCCGTCTCTGAAGACACGGCGGCTGCTTCGACCTCCAAGCCAAAACGCAGCGTCCGCGCCTTCTTCCGCCGGATTGTCGATCGCACGCGCGGCGGCCACTCGATCGAGAAAAGCGATAAGGATTCGCAAACCTACTCGCGCGAGAACGTTCTCACGTACCAGCACACGCAGCCGACATTTCTCGATGACACGGCCGGCACGAAGCCTCCGGCGACTGAGCCCGGCGGACTCAAGACGCCCGATCCGCAGGCACCGGAGCTCGACGTTCCTGAACTCGAACTAGCTGACCTCGAGCCGCTCGATGCTGAAGTAGAGGCCGAGCTGGTCATCGAGCCGGTCGACCCGGAGCCGCTCATCTTTGCCGAGGAGGAGGACGAAGCGGCAGGCCCTCGCACCATCGGCGAACAGGATTTCACGATCGCGTTCGAAGGCGGGCTTTTGGATGCCGAGCCAGGCGATCTGGCGCCAGGCGACTCGGCTCCGCCGCAAGGTGGGGACGCCGAATCCGGCGGCCCGCGCACGATCACCAGCAGCGACCTGACGATCGCCTTTACGCCGCCCGAAGCGGTCGATGATCCGATCGCCGGCGTTATCGGCGTCCCGAGCGTGGTCCCCGAGGATGATCCCAACGCGACGCGCGCGGTGACCGACAGTGACTTCACGGTCGCCTTTGTCGAAGATGACGCAGGCTTTCTCGATGAGCCCTCGTCGCCCATCGCGGGCGCCATCGGGCCCGAGCGAATCGATCCCGATGTCGACGAGGATGATCCGACCGGCACGCGCCGTCTGTCGGACAGCGATTTCACGATTGCCTTCACGCCCGCGGAACCGGAGAACGCCGCCGACGAATCGCAACCTCCCTACTCGCGTCCAACGATCGCGACGGGCCTGACCCTCGATTCGGCCGATCTGGCGACCGCTGCGGCGGCGTCCTCGGGCCCCGACGCGCCGCGCCCGGTCACGGATAGCGACTACACATTTGCCTTCGTCGAGGACGACGCCGAGGAAAAGCGCGATCCGCGCGCCACCCACGGCATCGGCGCGACGCTCAATGCCGACGAACTGCCGGCCGAAGAGATCGAACGCCTGACCGGCATGTGGGAAGCGACGATCTCGCCCGAGGCGCGCCCAGGCATGACCATCAAGGCCGCGTCACCTGGCTCGGCATCGCAAACACACCTGGTGGTGCGTTCGCGTACGGTGCGCGCGCCCGAGGAACCGGCGCCCGACGGCGCCGACTACGAATTGCTCGACACGATCGGCAAGGGGGGCATGGGCGTGGTTTACGCCGCCCGCCAGGCATCGATCGATCGTACCGTGGCCATCAAGATGATTCGCCGCGACATGGCCGGCGACGCCGACCAGCGTCAGAAATTCCTGTCCGAAGCCGTGGTCACTGGCGACCTCGATCATCCGAACATCGTGCCCATCTACGATCTGGGTTCGAACGAGTCGGGCGCGCTGTTCTACTCGATGAAGCGGGTCGAGGGGACGCCGTGGATCAAGGTGCTGAAGAAGAAGAGCCTTAGCGAGAATGTCGAGATCCTCATGAAGGTGGCGGACGCCGTGGCGTTCGCTCACTCGCGCGGGGTGATCCATCGCGACCTGAAGCCCGAAAACGTGATGCTCGGCGACTTCGGCGAAGTGCTGGTGATGGACTGGGGACTGGCATTATTGGCGCCACGTTTTCGCCATTTGGGTTCGATCACGCAATCGGGCGGCATGGGCGGCACGCCCGCCTATATGTCGCCGGAAATGGCCAGCGGGCCACTGGAACGCATCGGCGTGCCCAGCGACGTCTACTTGCTGGGAGCCATCCTGTACGAAATTCTAACCGGCAAGCCCCCGCATGCCGGCAAGGACGTGATGAGCTGCCTGTACGCGGTGGCGCGCAATGAAATTCAGCCCACCGAAGTTACCGGCGAGCTGATGGACATTGCCCGCCGGGCCATGGCAACGGAAATCAGCGAACGCTACGAAAGCGTCATCGAATTCCAATCGGCGATTCGCCTGTACCATTCGCATTCGGAAAGCATCTTGCTCTCGGACCGGGCCGCCGAGGACCTGGCCAAGGCCGAGCAATCGCACGACTACCAGGATTATGCCCGGGCCGTTTTCGGCTTCCAGGAAGCGCTATCCCTGTGGGATGGCAACGAGCGTGCCCGATCCCGCCTGATCGTCGCCAAGAGATCTTATGCCGAAAGTGCCGTGGCCAAGGGGGACTTGGACCTGGCGGCCTCGCTGTTGGATCCGGACGAGGCTTCATACGCCGAACTGCGCACGCACGTCACCGCGGCGCAGCGCGACCGTGACGTACGAAACAGGCGATTCAAGCTCGTGGTGCGCGCCGCGCGGGCCCTCGTGGCTACGGTGGTGGTCATCGTCACGGTGGCATTCTTCGCCATCCGGGCGCAGCGCGAAGAGGCCAAGGCCCAAGCCGCCCGCGCCGACAACGAAGCCACGAACGCTCGGATCGCCGAAAAGGAGGCAGAGAAACAGCGCGACCAGGCGGTCGCCTCGGAGCAAGTGGCCAAAGAACAACGCGCGCGGGCGCAGGCTGCGGAGAACCAGGCAACGGCCGATCGCGACAAAGCCATCATGGCTAAGCAAGCCGCGGTCGAAGCTGAGGAAGCCGCCGTCAAAGCCAGGCAAGTCGCCGTGGATGCCGAGCGGGCCGAAGCCAGGCTGCGTGCGCAGGAAGAGGCTCTGCGTCTGCAGAAGGAATACGACGCCTACATCGCTTCGATCGGCCTGGTGGCCGCCAAGATCGACGAAAACGCTTTCGGTTACGCGCAGCAACTGCTCAACGAGTGCCAATCCCATTTGCGAAATTGGGAATGGGGTCGGTTGATGCACCTCTGCCGCCAAAGCGCGCAGACGTTCCGCGAACAGGGCCCGATCGATGCGGTCAGCTACTCGCCCGACGGCAAGCACGTGGTGACCGGCAGTTGGGAAGGGGTGGCGCGAATCTGGGACGTGGCGACCGGGCAGCCCGTACGAGAATTGAAGCACGGCCGCTATGTGCACGCCGTCGCTTATTCTCCCGACGGTCGCTTCATTGCCACCGGCAGCAACGACAAAGCGAGCGAATTGAAGTTGTGGGACGCGGCGTCGGGCGTCGAGATTCGCTCGTTCGACGGTCATACCGACGCCGTGCTCAGCGTGGCTTTCTCGCGCGATGGTCAGCGGCTGTTGAGTAGCTCCTATGACAAGACCGCCCGACTGTGGGACGTCGCCACCGGCCAGCAGGTCCGTCAATTCAAAGGACACACCTGGTGGGTGTGGTCGGCCGCCTTCTCGCCGGACGAAAGCCATGTCGTCACGGCCAGCCAGGACGGCACGGCGATCGTCTGGTCGGTCGATTCCGACGAAAAGAGCGCTCCTTTCACGGGACACGCCGGACCGGTCTATGCGGCCGTCTTCTCACCCGACGGGCATTTCGTGGCCACGGCCGGCTACGACAAGCGCGTTCTGCTGTGGCGGCCTGACCAGGTGCGGCCGTTCGACTTCAGCACGCTTTTGAGCCAGCAATCGGGCGTGCCCACGAACTACGTTGCCTTCGTCGGTCATGCCGCGCCGGTGCGCTGTGTGCGCTTTTCAGCGGACGGCAAAACTCTGCTCACGGCCGGCCACGATAACACGGTAAGGTTGTGGGACGTTGCTAGCGCTGTCTGTCGCCAGACGTTGCGCGGCCATGCGGGCTGGGTGCGTTCTTGTTCGTTCTCGCCCGACGGCCAGTTCGTGCTGTCGGCCGGTTACGATCATCAGGCGAAAATCTGGGACGTGACGCATTACGAGGAATTCCGCTTATATGGCGGCCACGACGATGCGCTCCTGGGAGCGACATTCTCACCCGACGGCAAGCAGATCATCACGGTCAGCCGCGATCGTACGGCCAAGATTCAGGATCTCGTCGTCGGCCGCGAGGCCACGACGCTCAGCGAGGGGCATGCATTCCTGGTTTCGACCGTAGCCTTTTCGCCGGACGGCAGCCGGGTCTTCACGGGGGCGGGCGATGACACAATTCGTGTGTGGGATGCCGTCACCGGGGGCGAGCTGCGGCATTTCGAACACACCGGCCGCGGCGGCATCTTCGCTCTTTCGCGCGACGGCCGGCTGATGCTTTCGGGCGGCGAAGGAAATGATGCCCTGTTGTGGGACGTCGCCACCGGCAACACGTTGCACAAGCTGGCAGGCCATCGCTCGGAAGTCACGGCGGTTGCCATTTCGACCGACGGCAAGCTGTTGTTCACGGGCGACGCCGTGGGACGTGGTCGTATCTGGGACGCCGCGACAGGCAAGCAATTGCACCTGCTCTCGGGCCATAGTCGCAAGATCACGGCCGCCCATTTCCTGGCGAGCGGAAAGCGCGTACTCACGGCCAGCAGTGACAATTCCGTCGGACAATGGGACGTCGCGACCGGCCAGGAGTTGCCGGCGCAAGTGCTCAAGCATCCTGACGGCGTCACGGCCATGACCACCTCCTGGGAAGGACGCTTTGCCATCACGGCCTGTGCCGACAAGCACATTCGTTTGTGGAACCTCGATGGGCCGCGCGTGGTGCGCGATATCGACGCGGGAAATTGCGCGATTTCGTCAGTGGCCCTGTCGGCCGACGGTCGCCGCGTGCTAACGGCTTGTGCCGACAACAAGGTGCGCTTGTGGGACCTGGCCAGCGGCATGGAAGTGAAAAACCCCCGACCGCAACACGCGCACGGCGCCTTGGTCGACACCGGTCATAGCGCGGTTTGGACCGCCGTGTTTTCGCCCGACGGCACTCACGTCGCGACGGCGGGCGGCAATGACGCGACGCTCTGGCGTGTCGACAATGGCCGTGAAGTGATGTCCTACAGTCCTCATGGCGCGGTCGCGGCAGGGGCGTTCTCGCCTGATGGCCAGCACGCCGCCACGTGCAGTTGGGACGGCACGATCAAAATCTGGAATGCAAAAACCGGTAATGTCGAACTGAAGATTGTCGCCTCGCCAGAGAAGTACGTGAATTCGGTGATGTACTCACCCGACGGCTCCCGCCTGCTTTCGGCAAGCGACGACGCGACGGCGAAGATCTGGGACGCGAAGACGGGCAAGTTGCTGTTGTCGTTGCCGACGGACGAAAACGCCGCCGGCCATCAGGACACGGTTCGTTCGGCCCGGTATTCCGCAGACGGCAAGCGCGTGGTCACCGCCTCGAGCGATAAGACGGCGCGGGTGTGGGACGCCGAGACCGGCGAATCTCTGGCCGTGCTCGAAGGCCACGAGTGGGCCGTCCTGGCCGCTGAATTCTCGGCCGACGGCACGCGCATCATCACCGGCAGCGAAGATAACACCGTGCGCATCTGGGACGCCGCCACCGGCAAGCAATTGCTATTACTCGAAGGGCATACGGCGCCAGTGACCAGTGTGGCCTTTACGCCGGACGGCACGCGCGCGGCCACGGGAGCCCAGGACAATGCCGTGAAGCTGTGGGACGCCAAGAACGGCAAGGAAATCCTGCACCTGAAACAGCACTCGCAGGAAGTCTCGTCGGTGGCGTTTTCGCCGGACGGAAAGCTGCTGCTGACCAGCAGCCGCGATGGCACGGCCATCGTCTGGCCCGCCGTTGACTGGCAATAAGGCGAGTGGCAGTTTGCCGCCGGCCGGATCGTGCCCGGGGCATCGACGCGGCACTCTAGTCCGACCCACGCCAGGCACGCAGACTCTCCTGGGTTCTGGTTCCACGGCTGATCGACGGCAAGGTAAAATGCCGTAGTCGATGCGCGGAGGTGAACGCGGTGCAAACGGCGCATGTGTCACCCGCAAAGCCAGACAACCGACAACCGAGGACTCATGAAGGGACCAGCACCATTGGCATCTGTAGTGCAAAATCCGTTGCGACTAGGGGAAATGGGACTTTTGTTGGCCCTGATATTGGCTGGTGCGCAAGCGCCGGCCTGTGCGCAGGAATCGGCGCCGCCAACGACGACTCGCGATACGAGCCAGGAAGAAGCGGCGGTTCGCACCGCGGCGGACGCTTATCGCAAGGCGGTCGAGTCGGGCGATACCGAGGCGATGGCCGCCTTTTGGTCGCCCGATGCCGATTATGTCGATTACAAGGGGCGGGCCTTCAAGATTCAGGCATCGATCATTCGTGCCAGGAAGCAGGCGCGCGACGACGGTCACATGGCTCGGCCGGCCCCCAGGACCGAGACCTTGGCGATTCGCGTCATCACGCCCGACGTGGCCGTCGAGGACGGTACGGTCGAGCGCCCCGACGTCGAAGGCGATCATCCGAAGCTGGGACGCTATTGCGCCTTGTGGGTGAAAAAAGACGGAAAATGGTTGATCGATGGCGTTCGCGAGTCCCCCTATCGGGCACCAGCGACCGAGAGTCACTTCAAGGAACTGGGATGGATGCTGGGCGATTGGACGGCCGAGGGGCCACAGGGAACGGCCGAAGTGTCCTGCGTTTGGGGCCCGCAGAAGGCGTATATTCTGCGGCACCTGAAGGTGCACCTGAAGGGAGTCGACAGGGCGCTGGAAGCCACACAATGGATCGGCTGGGACCCGATCCACGAACGAATTCATTCCTTTGTATATGATTCCCAGGGAGGCTACGCCCAGGGGACATGGTCGAAAGACGGCGACGCCTGGGTCGTTAGCACGACGGGCGTGTTACCGGACGGCCAGCGTACGGCGTCTACGAATTTCTACAGCAAAGTTGACGAAAATACGTCCATCTGGGAGTCGATTGACGACCGCGTGGACGGCGCGCCCACCCCCGATATTCGTTTTCGTGCCACCCGCCAGCCGAATAAGAAAAAGGTAGAGTCGCAGTAAGCATTTTCCGCGTCATCCTGGGGTCAAGGAGCGAAACTATGGTTCGCTATCTGTGCAAACGCGCGAAATGGATGGCGCCGATTCAAACGCTTGTGATGTGGGCGGTTCTTTCCGGATGGGGGACTTCATGTGACGGGGCACAAGCTGCGCCGCCGTCCAGGAAGCCGGCTGCTGCAAGTTCCGCATCTGCTGCCGTGGCGAAACCGGCGACGCAAGCCGATGGCAAGGCGCCGGTCGCGGCGCCGAGCGCCGCGGAACTGGCCGCCCGCGAGCAAATCCTCAAGAGCGACCAATGGCGTGAAACGATCGAACGCTTCCAGGAATGGCTGACGAAGCAATCGCTTTACGATGCCGAGCAGGTTGCCCGCACGCGTTTGCGTCTCGAGGTGGGCATCAAGCGCATGACGGCCGCCCAGTTGCAGCGTTTCCTGGCGGAACTGCACACGAAGCTCGAGGTGCTAGAAAATCAGCATGCCATCGACGCGCAAGAATACCTCACCGAGACATTGTCGGTCGCGTCGCCGGTGTACGCCCGCAAGGTTCGTCAGCAATTGCCCGACGTGCTGTCGATGAATGCGACGCAAATCGACCAGAAGCTGGCAGCCGTCACGTCGAAGCGCGCGGCGACGGCCAAGATGCAGAAGACCTTTGACACTTCACGCCAGCGGATGATCGCCGCCAACGAGGCGCAAACCCGTTCCCGGCAACGGGAACAGGTGGCCGAAGGAGTGGATCGCGGCCCAGCGCCGAGAAACTACACCCCCGCGTCCGACTACTACCCGAACTATTATGACGCGTTCGACAACGGATTGGACGGCATGGCCGGTGTGACGCTGCCCTTGAGCGGCGACCGCTTCTAAGCCGGCCCGAGCGCTGGAATCGTAACGTCGGCGGCAGCCAAATCGCGCTGTGTCATGTGCCCCGTGCCATGCTTTTTCGGCGCAGCCGAAGAAGCATGCCGACTCGGCCGCGAGCAACGCTCAACGGAACCTGCCAGGTTCCAACGCACCCGTCGCGCCAATTTACTTACAGGCGTGAATCCCGGACGCCGATCAAGACCTGCTTATTCGCCTAACGGCGAAAAAGTATGGCACAGCCGTGGTTGTTCCAACTCGCGCGGCGTGCTCAGTCGGTCAGCACCCAGTTGGCCCGCAGCATGTGCTTGCTGCGTTCGATCTCCTGCGGCGTCATGGGCGTTTGTTTCCGCAGAGCTTCTTGCACGCTCTTGGCCTGTGCCACGCTTGGCTCCTGCACCAGTCGGCAGATGCCATTGGCATCCTTGACGGCAAACCATGTCGGCTGAACCTGACCGTTGGCGGGATTCATGGCCGGCAGTCTCACGGTCAAGAAACCACCCAGGACCGGCTCGCGGTGGCGAATGATCACATAGCCGCGACCATTGCCGGTGATGCCCTGGATCTCGGTCGCTCCGCCGGGAGCGGCCTTCACGGCAAAGTACTTGCCAGCGGGGATCGTGTAGCTCTCGGTCCAGGCGGCGCCGTCGGCGCGGTGCAGTTGAAACACGAACGGTTGGTCAGTCAGGTTGTAAATGCGCCCTTCGCCGACCGGCAGGTCCAGCTTGTCGGGCACATCCTGGGCCTTTGCGCTTGTTCCAGCCGTGGAAAGGATGGCTGCGGCGAATAGCGCGATCGCGCGTCGACCCGTTGCGCAGCGGATCGAAAGAGTCGTCACCTGTCGGGATATCATGATTGGCTCCTGTCCCTTCTGAGTTTTGTATGCGAACGTTGCGGCCGCGGACTCCGACTGTGCATCGTCGGGCAAACGCGGTTTGCGACGATGGATGATTCGATTGGCAGAGGGTGCAAATCCGTTACGACCGCGCAGCGCCGCATAGGTGTCACGCCGCCCGTTTCCTTCCCGCAAGCATGGCACATATCTCGGCGCGTGCCAAAGCTTCTTGCATTTTGCCACTTTCCCAGCGGCAGGGCAAAAGTGGCGTTCTGCGGGGGCCTCGAACGCCCAGGCGGTCCGCGGTACAACCTAAACACGGGTGGAATAAGCTTGGCGCGGCTGCCGAAAGGGAAAAAGCGGCATTCTCTCCCCGGGCGGTTTTTTACCCGACCCACGAATCGACCTACACAGGCGCTTCTTTATGACTACCGAGTCGGACCTGGTCTTTCTTTTCGACGTCGATAACACCCTTTTGGACAACGATCACGTCCAGAAAGATCTCGCAGCACATCTCGAGAAGGAGTTCGGCGACAACAGCCAGAAGCTGTATTGGCAGCTCTTCGAGGAGCTGCGCAGCGAGTTGGGCTACGCCGACTACCTGGGCGCGCTGCAGCGCTATCGCCGCCACGAGATGTACAACCCGCAGATGCTGCGGATGTCGTCATTCCTGGTCGATTATCCATTCGCCGAACGGGTGTATCCTGGCGCCCTGGAAGCCGTGGCCCACGTCCGCCGCTTCGGCCGCACGGCGATTCTCTCCGACGGCGACGTCGTCTTCCAGCCGCGCAAGGTCGAGCGGTCGGGCTTGTGGAAAGCGTTCGACGGTCACGTGCTGATCTATATCCACAAAGAGCAAGAGCTCGACAACGTCGCGCAGAGCTTTCCCGCGCGGCATTACGTGCTGGTGGATGATAAGCTGCGCATCCTCACGGCGGTGAAGAACACGTGGGGGGATCGCGTGACGACGGTCTTCCCGCGGCAAGGTCATTACGCACTGGATGAAAAGGAAGTAGCGAAGTATCCGGCGGCCGACGTCACGCTCGATTCGATCGGCGAACTGGCCGACCCGAAGCTCGATACGCTGTGGGCCTCGCTCCGTGGCCGGCCTGGTGCTGCCTAGTGCTCAATCGGCCGTCGGGGTGGCACGCGGCGCTTTGATTTCGCGATGGCGGCGCCGGTTGCTATAGTTGCGGTCGCGGCAGGGCCGGCGGCGGCCGGTCGACGATGCGCGAAAACCTCGTTCTCGGCAAGGTTCCCATGAGCGCGCAACCGACGAAGCTTGATCCCCGCCAGCAACAGTTGGTCGATATTTGGGAGCGGCATATCGCGGCTGAATTCCAAACGCACAGCCTGGAAGAAACGCTCGCCACCATGGTTGCCGAGCCGGCCGTGAATCATGTGCCGATCTTGACCGGTGGAACGGGCGCGGCGGAGATCAGGCATTTTTATGGTACGTATTTCATCCCTTGCCAGCCGGCGGACGCAACTTTCGTCTTTGTTTCACGCACCGTCGGACGCGACCGGCTCGTCGATGAGCTGATTCACAAATTCACGCATGACATCGCAATGCCGTGGCTCTTGCCGGGCGTGCCGCCGACGGGCCGCAGCGTCGAACTGGCGGTGATCGTGGTCGTGGAGTTCGAAAAAGACAAAATCGCCCGCGAGCGAATCTACTGGGACCAGGCTTCGCTGCTGGTGCAGATAGGGTTATTGGATCCGAGGGGCTTGCCGGTCCGCGGCCGGGAAGTGGCGCGCAAGTTGCTCGATCCGAGCTTGCCCTGCAACACCCTGATTACCGATGGCACGGGCGGAGATTAACCGAGGGAAACATCGCATGTCAGTGACTTGGACACTGCTGGTCCTGGCCGTTGCGGCGGCGCCGCCGCCGGATATCCCGTGGGCTGGCGAAGGCCGGCTTCGTGTGCTGCTGGAAGTGGATTCCGCGGGCAACAACGAGAGCCAACCGCAACCGGCCCGCGAGGCATCGGCGCGAACTGACGAGCGTCCGGCCGACGTGCGAATCGAATTCGCCACGCTGCTTGCCGGGCAGGGCATCGAAGACCAGGTCGTCGACCCGGCTTCGATTCAGGTCATTCGGCACGAGGCGGCAACGGGCGCGCCCGAGCGGACTGGCTTGTTTGCCTTTGCCCGTGGCGAATTCGAGATTCCTTCTCGCTGGTACGACGCCACGATCCCTTATGAGTTCCCGGAGTGCAACATCAACTTGGCAACGAGCCAAGGGCGATTGCCGCGAACCAAGGAAACCCGCACCGGCTATTTTTACGAGTGCGTGGGCGAGGGCCGCGACGGCCACCTGGCATTTGTGCATCGCGATGACGGCAAGCCCGCGATTTACGGTCTGTACTTCGACACGATTCCCGCCGACAAGCTGCCCGACCGGCAGCCGCCGCGCGGTTTCGTCGGCGACGGGTCGCATCGCTGCGAACCGATCGGCCACAGCACGACGGGCCTGATTCACAGCCGTATCGATGTCGTGGATTTCAACGGAGACAAGTTGCCGGATTTGCTCGTAGGGTGTAGCCGAGGATCGATCGTCTGGTACCCGAACGTCGGCCGCGCCGACGATTGGAAGTTCACTTGCTCCCGGCTGCTGGCGACGCGCGACGGCGAGCCGATCGACGTCGGCTACGGTTCCACGCCACACGTCTGCGATTTCGACGCTGACGGAAAGCTCGATCTGCTCGTAGGTGGCGAGCGGAACCGCGTCGTGTGGTACCGCAACGTGGGCACGGCCACGGCGCCGGCCCTGGAATATCAGGGACTCGTCGAGGCCGAGGGTGAGCCACTCGAGCTGCCCGTAAAGCCGTGCCCCGAAGGGCCCGATATTTTCACGCTCGATTATTATCCGGTGCTGGAGACGGCCGATTGGGATGGCGACGGCGATCAAGATCTGTTGGCCGGTGGTTACGTCACGGGCCGCATTTACTGGTACGAGAATACAGCCGGCCCCGGCGCGCCCTGGCAATTGCATCTCGCCGGCGAACTTTCGGCCGATGGCGAGCCGCTGGATGTCGGCTGGGCGGCGGCGCCGGGCGTGGCCGACGTCGATGGCGACGGCGACCTCGATCTGTTCACCGGCTGCATGCTCATGACGGCCGGCGGCGGCGATAGCATCAGCGACAAGAAGTTCCTCTGGTTCTTCGAGAACGTGGGCACGCCGCGCGAACCGCGGCTGCACGCGCGAAGCATGCCACATCGCGGAGACTTTCCCGTGGCTGCGATGGCCACACCGCGCTTGGTCGATTTCACCGGCGACGGCCTGGCGGACATCATCGCCAGTTCCGGCGAACGGATTTATTTCTTCCGCAACGTGGGGACACGAACCGAACCCATCTTCGAGGCACACCGCGACTGGATGCCCGGCGTTTGGAACAACGCGCCACTGGCAGGCACCCAATTCTTCGATTACGACGGCGATGGTCGGCTCGATGGCGTCGACGGTCCGCGCGTTTATCGAAACACCGGTCGTGGCAGCCCCGGCATCTTTGCCAGCCCGATTTCTTTATTGCAGCCGGGCCAGAAGATCGACCACCTCTCGGGCATTGGCGACGACTGGACATTTCAGCGTCTCTACGACCTGGACGACGACGGCACATTCGACTTGCTCGATGCCGATCACGCTGGACACATCTGGTGGCATCGCAACCGCGGCACAGCCAAGGCATGCGATTTCGACACGACCGGCGTACGGCTGAACCTCGCCGACGGCACGCCGCTTACCGTCGGCGGCAAGCGAACCGGCTTCGACGCCTTGCAGGGAGCCCGCGCCACTTATACCGCCGGCGACTTCGACGGCGACGGCCATGCCGATCTTGTGACCACCGATACCTTCGGCGACGTGGTTTATTTTCAGCAAGCGCCCCGCGGCGGCGCGGATACAAAAGTTCCCACATTCGAACCGGGCAAGAAGATCGCCAAGCTGCGCATCCGCGGCGTGCCCACGGCTTGCGATTGGAACGGTGACGGCCGATTGGACATCGTCGCCGGTTCGAGCGCCGCGGACGTGGTGGTCATACTCGGCAAACGCGCGGGTGATGTGGCAACGCGTGAAGGCGCGACATTCGACGAGCCGGCGCCAATCAAGCTGCCACCAGCGCCCGATGGCGCCGGCGCGCCCTTGGTCGTTACCGATTTTAACGGCGACGGCGACCTGGATATCATCCTGCACACGGCCTACGCCTACACGTGCTTTTACGAGCGTTCCTTCATCGACCGCGGTTATGCACGGGGGCACGTGGTGGCCCTGCAAACCAAGCCAAAGTAGCGCGTAGCCGTCCGGTACAGGGGTCTGGTCACAGGGGCATAAAAGATCCTTGCCGAAACGTTAGCTAACACGTCGCAATCGCCTTGGCGGCCAGCGTGAAAATCGCCGCATAACAGGCTAGACTTGTGCGGCGACGCCGGAGCAGCCGCCCGCCTCCGCACCTTTCCCGGCGGCATTTCGTAAAGAAAACCGTCATGCGATCCGTTCTGATTCTGTCCTGTCTCGGCGCGGCATTCTCGCTGAGCGCCGCGCGCGCGGACGATGGTTGGCTTAACCAGCGCGTCTACCTGAAGGTGAACGCCCGGCCGAAATTGCAAAACCGCGCCTTCGCGTGGAACGATATCACGGTCCCGGCAAAGATCACGCAAGTCAACGGCGACTGGCTGTGGGTCGGCAGCGCTTGGGTCCGATCGAGCGAAGTCGTCAAGGAAGCTGACGGCGTCACGTACTACAACAAAGTCATGCGGGAGTCGCCGGACAACCTCACGGCCTTGTTGTATCGCGGCGTGAGCTTTCGCATGAAGCGCGATTTCGCGAACGCCATCAAGGATTTCACCGAGGTGATTCGCCTCGATCCTTCGTCGGCCTCGGCGTATGCCGAACGCGCCGCGACCTACGACCACCTGCATCAATACGACAAGTCCGTGGCCGACCTTAATCAGGCGATCCGCCTGACGCCAGACGTGGCGGTGTTCTACAACAACCGCGGTTGTTCGACGCGCGGGCTAGGCACTTATGCCAGGGCCAAAGCCGATTTCGACGAAGCAATACGTCTCGACCCGAAAATGGCGATAGCATATTCCAATCGTGGCGTGAACTGGATGCTGCAGGAGGAATACGATCGGGCGATGGCTGACTACAACAAAGCACTCGCCATCGATCCGACAATGGTCTACGCCTACGACGGCCGTGGATACGTCTGGAGCAAGCGCGGCCACTATCAAGAGGCGCTGCACGACTGGGACGAATCGATCCGGCTCGCGCCGGACGAGCCCGGCGGCTATCATAACAAGGCCCGGCTGTACGCCACGTGCATGTCGTTGGGCCACCGTGACGGTAAGCTGGCGCTCGAGAACGCTAAGCAAGCGTGCGAGCTGGATCACTGGGAAAACTGGCAATATGTCTCCAGCCTGGCCGCGGCTTACGCGGAACTCGGCCAGTTCGACAAGGCCATCGAGTGGCAGAAGAAGGCGATTGCCATGGACATTCAGCCCGAACTCAGCGACGAGAAGAACCAGACCGAACGCCTGCAGGCCTACGAGTCCGGTCGAGCGTTTAGCGATCCTGAAATTCCTGAAGAGGCGGAAGAAACGGGGCCATGAAGATGTCACTGTCGAATATCGCGAAACGGACCTTTCTGCTCGCGCTTGCGGTTTTACTGGCCCAAGACGTATCGCGGGCCATCGCCGCCGAGGATACCTGGCTGGGCCAAACGGTCTTCATCAAGGAAACCGCCAAACCCAAACTCGGCAACAAGGTGATCCCGTGGAACGAGGTGGGCATGCCCGCCACGATCACCAAGGTCGACGGCGATTGGCTATGGGTCGGCAAAGCGTGGGTGCGCACGGGCGAAGTCGTGCGCCGCGACGACGCGCCGATCTATTACGCGACGGTGCTGAAACGCGATCCGAGCGCGGCCTACGCCTATATGTTGCGCGGTGTGGCCTGGCGATTGAAACGCGACTATGAAAATGCCCTGCGCGATTTTACCGAGGCGATCCGCCTCGAACCCGACGCTCATATCGCTTATCAGGCCCGGGCCGCGGTCTATCACCAGATGCAGGAATACGAAAAGGCCCTGGCCGATATTTCGGAAGCCATTCGCCTGGCGCCGAACGTCGGGCTGTATTACAGCGACCGCGGCTGCATCTACAAGAGCCTGGGCAACTATCCCAAGGCGCGCGAGCAATTCGACGAAGCGGTGCGCATCAATCCAAAGCTGGCCCTGGCCTTTGCCAACCGCGGCGTGAACTGGTTCATCGAAAAGCAGTACGACAAGGCGATGGCCGACTGCGACAAGGCGCTGTCGATCGACAACAAGCTCACGTTCGCCTACAACCAACGCGGCTACGTGTGGAGCAAGCAGGGGCACTACGCGCAAGCACTGAAAGATTGGGACGAATCGATTCGCATCGCTCCCTTCGAGCCCGGCGGCTACCACAACAAGGCGCGGCTGTACGCTACCTGCATGTCGCTGGGACATCGCGACGGCCAAATGGCGCTCGAAAATGCCCGGAAGGCCTGCGAGCTGGACCACTGGGAAGAATGGCGCTACGTGGCGTGCCTGGCTGCCGCTTACGCGGAGCTCGGCAAATTCGACGAAGCCATCGAATGGCAGAACAAAGCCATCGCCATGAACAAGCATCCCGAGCGTCGCGACACCGTCGAACAGCAGGAGCGGCTCAAGCTCTACGAAGCCGGCATGCCGTTTCGCGACCCGGAGATTTCGGAAGACGAATCGGACTCATCAGGTTAAAGGCCTATTCGGCCGGCGGAACACCCAACGATTTACCACCATCGATCGCGATCATGGTACCGGTGACCATCGCCGCGGCATCGCTCGCCAGGTACAGGATGGCCTGGGCGACTTCCTCAGGCGCGATCATGCGGCCGAATGCCTTGGCCAAGGGGCTGGCGGCGATGAACTTTCGGGCCGTCGCTTCGCGGTCGGTCGCCGCTGCCAGGTCAGCATTCATCATGCCCGTGTCCCCGACGGGGCCGGGACAGACGGCATTCACGCGAATGCGATCGCGCGCATGGCACAGAGCCAGGCTGCGCACCATGCCCAGCAGGGCCATTTTGCTGGTGGAATAAACGGGATCGTGTGCGCGCGGCAGAATGCCGGCGTTGCTCGAGGTGACGACGATCGCGCCGCCGCCGGCGGCGCGCAGGTGCGGAATGGAATACCGCGCCAACAGGAACGTGGCCTTGAAATTCGTGTCCATCACGGCATCCCATTCAGCCTCGCTCACGTCGGGAATCTGTTTCACAAGGCCGACACCGGCGTTGCTGATCACGATGTCCAGGCGCCCCTGTTCGCCGACGGCCTGGTCCACGAGTTGCCGTATATCGACTTCGCGCCGCACATCGCAAGTCCGCTCGCGAATGCCGAGCCGTGCAAAGGTCGCGGCATTTGTTTCATCTTCCCGCACGTCACCAGTGAAGACCTTTGCCCCCTCGCGAGCTAGCGCCAGGGCTGTTGCCCGGCCGATGCCGCTTGCGCCACCCGTTACGATGGCCACGCGTCCCGCCAAGGAATTCATAACACCTCCGCTTGAGAATCAGCTGACCCGCGGCCGCGGATCTTCCGCACCAACTTAACAATTGTCGCCGGCGGTTGCTTGCTTCCAGGCGGAGGGGCCGTCTACGATTGTGCGCACCATGGTTGACCGTCCTTGACCCGGTCTTGATTCATCCGAAGAGGCTTCCATATGCCCGACCCGCAGGTCCCCATCATCGACGCCTGGGCAAATCCGGCGATCAAAGAGATGTCAGAATCCGTGCCCGAGATCGCCCGCCTCTTTCGCCAGTCGGGCGCGACGCATCTTTTGGAAACGGGCGTAAGCGCCGAAGAAATGGTGGGCATGATGGACGCGGCCGGCATCGAACGGCTGTGCATGACCACCTGGGCACGGCCGGGCATCTCGATCACCAGCAATGATCGCATCGCCGAGTTTACGCGCGCCTATCCCGAGCGATTCGTAGGCGTGGCGGCCGTGAATCTCGAAAAGCCGGTCGAAGCCGTGCGCGAGCTGGATCGTGCCGTGCGCGAGCTGGGTTTCAAGGCGCTGCGCGTCATTCCCTGGCTGTGGAACCGGCCTCCTAACGACAAGCTCTACTATCCGCTCTATGTGAAGTGCATCGAGCTGGATATTCCGTTTTGCACGCAGGTCGGCCACACCGGGCCCTTGATGCCCTCGGAGCCGGGCCGGCCGATCCCGTACATCGACGAAGTGGCGCTGACCTTTCCCGAGTTGCGCATCCTGGGCGGGCACATCGGCTATCCATGGACCGACGAAATGATCGCACTCGCCTGGAAGCACGAGCACGTGTACATCGACACGAGCGCGTACCTGCCGCGCTACTACCCGCCGCAACTGGTTCACTTCATGAACACCTACGGCGCGGACAAGGTGCTCTTTGGCACGAATTTTCCGATGTTGTCCCTGGAAAAATGCGCCGCCCAGGCTCGCGAGCTGCCGCTCAAACCCGAGGCCAAGGGAAAGTTCTTGCGCGAGAACGCGCTCCGGGTCTACAAGTTGGACCGTTGAAAGACTCACTGTCCGCGGACGTTCGGTAGCGCCGGTCCGCGATAGGTGTCCACCGATTCGATCGGGCCCGGCGGCCGGCGACAGGCCAACACTTCGGCAGGAAAGCCGAGCGCGTAGAACAGACGGAACTGCGCGCGGTTGAAATCGGCAACCGTGCTGTAGTAATTGACATAGGCCTGCTGCAGTTGTTGCAGCGAGGCCACGACTTCCTGGGGCCGGTTGACGAGCGAAAGAATATCGTTGAAGCGCTGCGTCTGGCCCATGCCGATCAGGTTGCCGCGATACGATTCCAGCCCCTTCTTCAAGCCGGCTTCGGCCTGTGTGACGCGGAGCGTGGCGGAATCGACGTCGGCCTTGGCCTGCGTCACTTCGGCCGCCACATGATCTTGCATGTTAAAGAGCTCGATGTTGGCCAATTCGGTTTCGCCGCGCTGCTCGCGCACTTTGGCCTGATAACCGAATCCGAGATTATCCAATTGCCACACGGCCTGCGCCGCGACGTCGCCGCGGCCGTCCCATTGGTTCAGATTGCCGTTCGAACCGGTGCCGAAAATGCCTCCCTGAAAATAGAAGTCCGGCGTGCCGTTGCCGGTAATCAGCAGTTGGGGCATCAGCGGTCGCATCCGCTCTTTCTGCAAGCGGATCACATTCGCGCGTACAAGCGCCCGGTTAGACGCCAGCTCAGGCCGGTTCATCAAGCCGACCACGATCAGGTCATCGACCATCCAGCTTGGCTCGATGAGCGCGACCTGCATGTGGTCGGGTTCCAAGGGAACGACGACCGCCGACGGATCGAGCCGAAGCACGCGTGTCAACCTTGCGCTCGAGACGCGCCACTGCTGCCGCGCAATTTGCGACGACTGTTCAAGCTCGGCCAGCAGCGTGCGGGCCCGGTCGATCTCATCCGGCGCGACCAGCCCGCGGGCCAGCGTTTCGACCCGGCGCACGACGTCGCGCGCCTTGGCCGTGGCGTCGGTCATCGCCGCGTAGGTGCCGCGTGCCATCTGCACGGTGAAATACGATTCGGCCGTGATTTCCAGGGCTTCATTGCGCGCGGTTTGCGTGTCGATGCGCCTCGCGGCCAGCACCTGCCGCGCCGCGAGCGGTTCGAACAAGGCGTCGGCCGTCCCCACGCGCAGGATGAGCCCGCCGCCAGCGATCAACGAGTTCGTGCTATCGACCGCCAGGCTGCCGTTGGTATTTTGAATGCCGCCGGAATGCCGGATGTACGCCGTGCCCGCGTCCAGGTTCGGCAGCCACAGGACATTCGCCTTTTCGGCCTGGGCCGCCGCGATTTGAACGCGCGCCTGCGCGGCCGCAATCAACAACGGCCGGCCATTCGATAGTCGCAGGGCCGTTGC
The DNA here is from genome assembly GCA_035546535.1 of Pirellulales bacterium. Taxonomy (NCBI): domain Bacteria; kingdom Pseudomonadati; phylum Planctomycetota; class Planctomycetia; order Pirellulales; species Pirellulales bacterium. Next base: position 60,189 of record DASZWQ010000114.1, read on the forward strand.
CAGATTGATCGGCAGCGGCCGATCGCCCGGCGCAAGCTCGCCCGGCGGTAGTACGCCCGGGGTGCCGGAATCCGAGAGCACGGGCCCCGTCAGCACGTCGCGCTCTCGCGGCGGAGGAAACGCCGGTACCGCAATCGCGCCGACCGATGGGGTGGCGATTCCCTGGCTCGTCGACGGCAGTCGCGTCGGGCCTTGCGGTCCGGTTTGCGGTTGGCCGGGCGGGGGTGGCACCGCCTCGGGTTGTGCCGCACGCTGCGCAACGGTCACGACCTGCGCCGGCAGGCGCGCAGCACCGCAGAGTGCCATGGCCATCGCCATCGCCAACGCTGCGCAGCACCGCCACCGGAGCATTGTCCGAGCCATGTTTCGGCGGCAGGCTGGCCTCGCCTCAGGGGGCGGCGAGGCAGTATGAGCCATCGCGGGTTCCTTGTGCGTGAGCATCTGCGAGTTGCCAGCAAGCGCGGTTTGGCACGTGCGCGGGCGAGCGCGTGCTGGTCGTGGCATGGAGATCGAGCGAGAAGAGGACCTTGGGAGTCGAACGGACTTGCGAGCAGACGGGGAAGGGAAAATGGTGCGCGGCGAAAGCGCATTTATTCGGTCTGTACTGTTCGCATCGGACTTGGCGCAAGTGCGGCATGAGCCGGTGGTAGCGGCCGCCTATCACCGGTCGAACCGGCATTCTCTGTCCAGCTTTCCAAAGCTTTCTGCGTCGTCACAACCAGCGTGGTACGTTCCTGAAGTGCTGCGCGCAGGGACTCTTCGCCCGAGCGGCACGCGCCCGGCGCCCGCCTGACGTCGGGCGATAGCAGTGCCTGCGCGCTCGCGGCCGGAACTCCCACGCTGCTTGCACAAGCGCCCTGCCGCGCCCCCCCGCCGCCCGCTACCCCCCCGAGAAGCCCTCGCCAGCCACGCCCGAGAAAGGTCCGCCCGCCGTGAATCCCGTCTTTTTCGCGATGAAGCACCCGATCACCACGCTCATGCTGGTGGTGGGCCTGGTGTGCAGCGGGGCGATGGCCTTGAGCCGCATGCGCGTCGACATTTTTCCGCCGCTCAACGAGCCGCGGATCTACGTCTTCTTACAGTACGGCGGCATGAGCCCGGCCCAGATGGAAGGGCTCATCGTCAATCAGTTCGAACTGATGTTCCAGTACGTCGACGGCATCAAGGAAATCGAGTCGCACAGCATTCAGCAAGTGGCGCTCGTGAAGATGTCGTTCTTTCCGGGCACCGACATGGGCGCCGCCGAAGGCGAAGTCGTCGCCATGGCCAACCGCGCCATGTCGCGCATGCCGCCGGGCACATTGCCCCCCATGATCATGCGCATGGACGAAGGTAGCGTGCCGGTGGGCTACCTCGTGCTGACCAGCAAGACGACACCCTTGGGATTGGTCGGCGACATCGCGATGAACGTCATCCGCCCGCTCGTGCAATCGAACGTGCCGGGCACCGTGGCCACCGCGCCGTTCGGCCCGAACGTCCGCACGATCCTGGTCAACGTCGACCCGCAGAAGCTGCAGAGCTACAACCTGACGCCGCAGGATGTGGTCAATTCGCTCATGTCGGGCAACGTGATCGTGCCGGCCGGCAACTTGTACATCAAGGACCAGATGCCGCTGGTGCCCAATAACGCGTTGGTGGACGACATTCAGGAGATCGGCAAGATCCCGCTACGGCTGGGGTCGAATCTTTACGTCCGCGACGTTTCGACGGTCGAGGATTCGACCGACGTCAATTACGGCTACGCGCTCGTCGATGGCAAGAAATCGGTCTACTTGCCCATCATCAAGAAGGACACCGCTTCGACGTTGACGGTCGTGGCCGACGTCTACAAGTCGTTGCAGGTGTTCAAGGATGCCGTGCCCAAGGACGTCGAAGTCACGTTCCAATTCGACGAATCGCCGACCGTGAAAGACGCCATCCGCAGCGTCGCCACCGAAGGCTTTATCGGCGCCACGCTCACGGGCTTGATGATTCTTATCTTTCTGCGCGATCTGCGCAGTGTGATCGTGGTGGTGCTCAATATTCCGCTCGCGCTCACCGGCTCTTTGGCCGGGCTGTGGCTCACGGGAAACACGATCAACATCATGTCGCTGGGCGGGATGGCGCTGTCGATCGGCATGCTGGTCGACGAGGCCACGGTCTCGATCGAAAACATCCAGGTCCAAATGACCAAAACCCGCCGGCTCGCCCGGGCGGTCGAGCGCGGCAGTATGCAAACGGCCGTGCCTCGTTTGTTGGCGATGCTGTGCATTCTGTCGGTCTTCATCCCGGCCTTCGTGATGCAGGACCCGATCAGGTCGCTGTTCATGCCTTTGGCGCTGGCCGTCGGCTTTGCGATGATCTCGTCGTATTTGCTGTCGAGCACGCTGGTGCCGATCGTGTGCGTGTGGCTCTTGAAGCCGCATGAAGAGCACGAGGGAGGCGAACACGCCGAAAAGAAAGATTGGTTCGAGGGGCTGCAATCGCGCTTCGAAAAGATCGTCACGTTCATGGTCGGCCATCGCAACCTGATCGTGCCGGCCTATTTGATCGGCTGCGGGTTGATCCTGGGCTTCGGCGGCATGCAACTCGGCACCGAGCTGTTTCCGCAGATTGACTCCGGCGAATTCGTGTTACGCTACCGGCCGCCGTCGGGCTCGAATTTCGAGATCACGCGGCAAATGGGCGTGAAAATCCTGCAGGTCATGCAAGAGGACGTCGGGCCCGAGAACATCGACATCTGCCTGGGCTATGCCGGGCAGATCGCGCCGAACTTCGGTATGAACAACATCGTGCTCTTCATGCGCGGACCTGACGACGGCTGGCTGCGCGCCAAGTTCCGCGAAGGGGGCGGCGTCAAGCTCGATGCCTTTCGCGAGCGCATGCGCAAGGCCCTGCCCGAAAAGATCGTCCCCTACATGGCCAAGCTCCTGGAGGGGTACGGCGTGCCGGCCGACGTGGCCGCCAAGCGGGCCCAGGACTGTATCTTCGGCTTCGAACCCGGAGATATCGTCAGCGAAGTCATGAGCTTCGGATCGCCGACGCCAATTGAAATTCTGGTGGCGAGCCCGAACATTCCCGAAGCCGTCAAGCACGCCGATAAAATCCGGGCCGAAATGGCCAAGATTCCCTGGCTGCGCGACGTGCAATTCCATGAATCTCTCGCTTATCCCTCGGTGGAAATCGACATCGATCGCGAGAAGGCCGGTCTGTCCGGCGTGACCGCGCAGCAGGTCGGCAACGCGGCCATCGTGGCCACGTCGAGCAGCCGCTTCATCGCGCTCAACTATTGGCAGAATCCCAAGACGGGCTTCGACTACCAGGTCGAAGTGCTCGTGCCCACGCAGCGCATGACCTCGATCGATCAGGTGTCGACGCTGCCGATCGAGCGGATCAACAACGCCGTGAACCTGATGGTGCGTGACGTGGCCAACGTGCGCGAGACGAGCATGATGGAGCAGATCGACCGTATCGCCTCGCAGCGATACGTCAGCATCACGGCCAACGTCGAAGGCGAAGACATGGGACGCGCCGCGCGGCAAGTGTCGGCCGCTGTTCGGGCGGCTGGCGAACCGCCGCGTGGTGTCCGCGTTATGACGCGCGGCCAGTTTCCGCCCATGATCGACATGTTCGAAGGCTTGGGCGTCGGTCTGGGCATCGCGGTGGTGGTGATCTTGATCCTGTTGACGGCCTACTTCGAATCGCCGCGGCTTGCCGTGATCGCCCTCGGCGCCGTGCCCGGCGTGCTTTCGGGCATCGTGATCATGCTGCTCGTGACCGGCACCACGCTCAACCTGGAATCGTTCATGGGAACGATCATGTGCATCGGCGTTTCGGTATCGAACTCCGTGATGCTCGTGACGTTCGTCAACGAACATTGGCGCGGCGGCATGCCGACCGTGCAAGCCGCCATTAGCGGCGCCGCCGAGCGATTGCGGCCGATCATCATGACCGCCTGCGCCATGACGGTGGGCATGGTGCCCATGTCGCTCGCGCTCGAGGCGGGAAGCCAGATGCAGGCGCCGCTGGGCCGGGCCGTGATCGGCGGTCTGGTGTGCTCGACCTTTGCCACGCTTTTGGTGGTGCCCTCGATCTTCGTGGTCGTGATGGGGCGCCAATCGCCGCATTCCATCTCGGTTCATCCCGATGATCCAGAAAGTCCGCACTATGATCCACAAAGTTAACGTCGCACCTACCGAACGCGATAACGGCGGCCGCTACGGCGTGCTCGTCGCGCTGGCCGTGCTGCTGGCAGCACTTCCCGCGGGCTGCGGCCGGCATAAGACGGTCGAAGCCGAGGCAGTTTCCGACGCGCCAACCGTGCGGCTCGTCAAGGCCGCGCGCCGCGATCTGGTGCGGTCCGTCGGGCAGCCATCATTCATCGATTCCTATGAACAGACCGCGGTGTACGCCAAGCTGCCGGGCTACATCCTGAAATGGAACGTCGATATCGGCGACCGCATCAAGCAAGGCGAGCTGCTGGCGACGCTCTTCATTCCCGAGCTCGAACAGGAACTGAATCTGAAAAAAGCCCAGGTGACGATGGACACCGCGCTTGTGGCGCAGGCCAATCGCCTGGTGGAAGTGGCCGCGGGCAATCTGAAGGCCGCGCAGGCAACGGTCGTGCAAAACACGGCAGACGTCGGCAAGTACCAGGCCCTGGTCAAGCGCTGGGATTCGGAAGTCGGCCGGCAAGTGGCGATGGTCGACGAGCGCGTGCTCGACCAGCAGATTCTAGGTGAATCGCGCCGCCAGCTCGAATCGAGCCAGGCCGCGAAAGACGCGGCCGACGCGGCCGTGAAAACGGCCCAGGCCACGGAGCTGGCGCGCGAAGCCGATCTGGAAAAATCCAAAGTCGACGTCGAAGTAGCGACCGCCCGGCTCGAAGTCGCCAAGGCCGACGAGGAACGTGTTGCCGCTCTATACAGCTATACGCGGCTGACAGCCCCCTATCAAAGCATCGTGGTATTGCGCAACGCCAACACGGGTGACTTCGTGCTGCCGGCGACGGGCGATCCTTCGGCCTCGAATCGAGCGCCTGATCAGTCGGCCACGCGTGCCTCGCCGATCTACGTGCTGGCTCGGACCGACGTCGTGCGCGTGTACGTCGACGTGCCCGAGTCCGAGGCGAACTATATCGTCAGCGAAGTCGACAAAAAGGCAGGCGATCCGCGCGAAGTGACCAAGGCCACGGTCCGCGTCGCGGCCTTCCAGAACGACGATATCCCGGCAACCGTGACGCGCAGCTCGTGGGCCCTGAATATGAGGAGCCGTACGCTGCGGGCGGAAATTGACTTGCACAACCCTGACGCAAAATTGCTGCCCGGCATGTACGCCTACGGCAACGTGACGATCGAGCGTCCCCAAGCGCTGGCCTTACCGCAAACGACCGTGGCCGAGCTCGGCAACCAGATTTGCTGTTTTCTGTACGTCGATGGCAAGTCGATTAAAACGCCCGTGCAGACGGGCTTACGCGCTGACGGCTGGATCGAAGTGCTGAAGAAGCAGGAGAAGGGTGCGTGGGTCGACTTCGCGCCCGAAGACCAGGTGATCGACGCGGACCTCAGCGAGTTGGTCGACGGCGGCGCAGTGAAAATCGCGCCGGCCGTGAAGTGACCGGGCTTTTGCGACAATCTTGTGGCGCGGTCGTATCGGCCGCTCTGAATTGCTGGCGTTACGAGATTAACGCGGCACAGAGACGTCAACGCGGTGCGGGAGGTTCTGGCTTTCGCGGGAAGCGCTCAGCATTTCCTGCCGGCCAAGATGCAAGCGAGACGCCTGCACCACAAAATGCCGACGGGAGACGAGTTGTGGTGCGGCCGTCTCGGCTGCACCGTCTGCAGGAAACGGTCAAACGCCGTTTTTACTCCGCCGCCGGCTTAGCAGCCGCCTGAGCTTCGGCCTTGGCGGCCGACGGCGCCGGCAAGTACTTGTCGAACCAGTCGCCCAGCGTGACGAAGTCGGCCAGGATCGTGGCCCAGCCGTGGCCGCCCCCCTTTTTCACGATCAGTTCGGCCGGCACGCCGGCTTCCTTGAGCCGGTCGATGATGATCTCGGATTGCTGCAGCGGCACCAGTTCATCGGCATCGCCGTGGATGATCAGCACCGGTGCGTCGTCTTTCGTGACGTGATAGATCGGCGAAATCTCTTTGCAGATCTTTTCGCGCGTCTCCAGATCGACGGGCTTGAACAGCTTGCTGCCAGCCTCCTGCTCGTGAAAGTCAAACGGCGCCTTGAATTGATGATTCGGCTCGATCCCCAGGACCTTTTCGCCCATCTTGCCGTAGTTCAAGAAATCAGTAGGCGGAAAGAAGCAGGCCACGGCCTGCACCCGGCTCGAGGCGCGATCGACGGGATCTTTGGCTTTGGGATTACCTGTTTCACCGGCGCACCCCATCATCAGCGACAAATGGCCGCCCGCCGAGGCGCCGCTGATGCCGATGCGATTCGGATCGATTTGGAAGTCATCGGCGTTGGTGCGGATGTAGCGCACCGCGCGGTGCAGGTCGGCGACCATCTCCGGAATCGTGAATTTCGGCTGGCTGCCATGCACCACGGCAAAGACGGTGTACCCCCGCTTCATCATGTCGAAGACGAAGATCGGCTGGATCTGATCTTTGCTCGACACCCAGCCGCCGCTCATCACCAGGATCACCCCGGCGCCGTTCGGCTTCTCCTTGGGCGTGAACACGTCCATCGTCAGAGCGGTGCCGAACTTGCGCCCGTAGATCACATCCTGCTGACGATCAAAAGCGTAACCAGCGGCCAGGCTGGGGGCCGCACCGGCGACCAGGCTAGCGATCGATACGAGCAGAGCCAGGAACAACTTCCTCATCGAAACACCTTGGAGTGAGGCAGGAAACATGCGGGCCGCCGCGGCCGATTGGGGGCCGTCCGGCTGCGATGCGGGGACTCATTTTGTTGTAATCGCCGGTCGGCCCAGCGTCCACACCGCTTGCTGCTGCAACCCTGCTCACCGAAGAGAAGAACTGGGCGGAATCGGCCCGCCAGCGCCTTATGGAGTCGGGCTTCGGCGGAAACCGGCCGCTAAAATCGAATGCCTATAGCCCACCATCTTCTCTGGGGACACGCGCCATGCAACAAATCAAGATCTTCAAAGGCATCGAGAACGATCTGTCGACGCTCGAGGCGGAAGTCAACGCCTGGCTGGCCGAGTCGGGCGCTGACGTGATTCGCATATTCGGCAACATAGCTCCCCAAAGCGGGGCCGCGTCACGCAGATCGGACAGCCTCTCGCACACCGACTATCCTCCTTCGGATGTCCTGTTGGTGGTGCATTACAACAAGGCCAAGTAACGCGCGGGACGACCTCGCGGCGATAAAGGCTGCTTCTCCACGGTTGTGCCTGCGCGAACATTCCATGTGGATTTCCTGTCCTGGCACGCATCGGTGAAAGGCCGTGCGGTTTGAAAGAAGACAACGCGCAGGAGACGCAGCATGGCGATTCCCGTTTTTCAGGTGGACGCTTTTACGAACCGTGTGTTCGGCGGCAATCCGGCCGCCATTTGCCCGCTCGACGAGTGGCTTCCCGATGCCACCTTGCAGGCGATCGCGGCGGAGCACAATCTTTCGGAGACCGCCTATCTGCGCCGCTCGTCCCCAGGCGTTTACGATCTCCGCTGGTTTACGCCCGCCGTCGAGGTCGATCTGTGCGGGCATGCCACGCTGGCCTCGGCCCTGGTCGTGTTTGATCATCTTGAGCCGTGGTTGAACGAGGTGGGTTTCGACACGCGCAGCGGACGCTTGCTCGTGCGCCGCGCGGACGGCCGTTTGTTAATGGACTTCCCCTCCCGCAAGCCGGTCCCCTGCGAGGAGCCCGTGTTTCTGATCGAGGGATTGGGTTTGCGACCGCAACAGGTGCTGAAGGCGAGCGATTACGTCGCCGTGTATGCGACCGAAGAGGAAGTGCGCTCGCTCGAGCCGGACATGCGCTTGCTGAAAGAATTGCCGAGCCGGGGCGTTATCGTCACGGCGCCCGGCAGGGAGGTCGATTTCGTTTCACGCTTCTTCGCTCCGCAGTCCGGCATCGACGAAGATCCGGTCACGGGCTCGGCGCATTCCACGCTCATTCCGTATTGGTCGGAACGATTGCAGAAGTCGCAGTTGCATGCTCTGCAAGTGTCGCGTCGCCAAGGGGAACTGTGGTGCGCGGATCGCGGCGAACGCGTCGAGATCTCCGGACAAGCAGTGCTTTACTCGCGCGGCACGATTCTCATCTAGTTCCCAGCCGCTTTCCGTCTACCCGGCGCGACTGCTAGTCGGTCGACCGCCCTCGACGTAAAATGACCGCGATTATTGAACCGACAATCGATTCCTCGAAGGCGGATAAGAGCGGATGCCCAGTCCCAAAGCAGTATTCGGCGGCGAAGAGATGTTTCGCGCATCGCCCGAGCGGCTTTACGCCCAGCTCACCGATCTCGATCGCATGGCGAAGATGCTGCCGGACGTGGTATCGACCGAGCGCGTGGATGATCATTCGCTGCGCGCCGTGGTACGGCCGGGCTTTTCTTTCTTGCGCGGGACCATGCGATTATTCATTGCGCTGGCCGATCTGGCACCGCCGACGGCGGCCGGAATGAATGTCACGGCCGAGGGGATCGGCGTCTCGATGCGCGTGGCTTCGACATTGCGGATCGCCGCCGAGGGCGCGGGCTCGAAGCTGACCTGGGAAGCGCGGCTGGAAGAAGTGAAGGGGCTGGCCGCCGCACTCAGTCCCGGTTTGATCAAGGCCGCCGCGGACCAGGTCATCCGACACGCCTGGCAGCAAGTACGGGCCGAACTCGGCGAATAGCTTATCGGCGGTTTCAAAACCTGAAGCGGGTGGTGCCACTGTGGCTTGTCCACCAGTGCTCTCCGCGGGGTCTTTCCATGGTAGACAAACTACCCGTGGCACGCTGCACAGGTGTTGCAACGTATTGACATTGCGAGTTACGAGAAGGCGGCAAATTCCTTGCCGAGCAATGCCGACGCAATCTTCAGTTTCATGATCTCGTCGGTCCCCTCGTAGATGCGGCAAACGCGCACATCTTGCAGGTGCCGGCCCACTCGATAGAGCTCGGACCAGCCGCGGCCGCCGAAGATTTGCACGGCTCGATCGGCCGCATCCCAGGCGGCGTTGGTGGCAAAAAACTTCGCTTCGGCCACCAGGAAATCCGCGCGCGAGGCCAGGGCCGCGTCACTGTAATCAGCGTCGCTGGCTGCCTTGGCCACGGCCGCGCGTTCGACCAGGGCGTCGCTCGCGGCGCGAACCATTTCGATCTGCGCGATGTGTTCCTGCACGAGCTGGTGTTTGCCGATCGGCTTGCCGTGCTGCACGCGCGTGCGGGCGTAGTCGAGCGCCTCGGCAAGGCAGTCCTCGATCACGCCCAGGCAGCCCGCCGCCACGCTTAACCGTCCCGAGACGAGCGTTCCCATGGCAACGCGGAAGCCGTTTCCCTCTTCGCCCAACAGATTCTCGGCGGGCACGGGATGATCGGTCATCTGGAACATGCCCGTGTTCGCGGTGAACATGCCGGGCTTGGCGTGCAAATCCTCGGCTTCGAAGGTGGCGCCGGCGGTGTCGACGATGAACGCGCTCATGCGGCGCTCTTTGCCGGTCTTGCCCTCGGGATATCCGAACGCCACCACGGCGTTGGCAATGCCGCCGTTGGAGATCAGATACTTCACGCCGTTGAGCAGGAAGCGATTGCCGTCGCGCCGATAGGTGGTGGTCATCTCCAGCGGATTACTGCCGGCGTCGGGCTCGGTCAGCCCGAAGGCCAGGATCATATCGCCGCGCGACGAGGGCGCGAGGTAGCGACGATGCTGATCGGCATTGCCGTAACGCAGGATCGGGTGTTGGCCGATCGACGTCTGACCGGAAAAGAACGTGCGCACGCCCGTTCCTTCGCGCCCGATGCGTGCAAGCGCCCTGGCATAGGTCAGCGAGTCGGCCCCGCGGCCACCGTACTCGACCGGCACCGGCATGCCGAGGATCTTGTACTTCTTGGCCAGCTCGATCGTCTGCTCGTTGAAGCGGTGCTCCAGGTAACACAGCTCTTCGCTGGGACGCAGCTCCTGGCAATAGGCGTCGACGTCGGCCAATAGTTTTTCGCTTGCCTCGGGTGTCATGTTTTTACTTCCGCTGGCGCGACGCGATGGGCGTTGCAAAGGTGAAAACGCAAAGAGTGCTGCGGCACCGCCCTGTGCAATTCGAGGCGGCGCTTCGCTGGAGACTTGACTAAGAAACACGCCGCGACGGTTACTACCTGTGGGGCCGATCGAGTAAACGTCGCAGGTGAACTTCCACGCAGCCAGCCAGGATACCGGGGTTATAGCCCCCTTCCAAGACACTAACCAGGCGCCCGCCGGCGTACGTGTCGGCAACGTCGAGTACGGCATCCGAGAGCGGTTCGAAATCTTCGATCTCCAGACCTAGCGACCCGACGGGATCCTCGGCATGGCTATCGAAACCGGCGCTCACCAGCACCAATTGTGGCTGCGTGCGAGAGGCAAAGCGCTCCAACGCGTCACAGAAGCAGCGGATGTATTCCTTGCGCGACAAACCGAATTCCATCGGCAAGTTCAAAGTGGTGCCCAGCGCGTCGCCGGTGCCGGTTTCATCCTTCCAGCCAGTGCCGGGATAAAACGGCCAGCGGTGAATCGACAGGAACGCAACCCGCGGATCCGCCCAGAACATGTCCTGGGTGCCGTTGCCGTGATGGACGTCCCAGTCGACGACCATGACGCGATCCAAGCCCAGCTCGCGCGTGGCCACCGCCGCCGCGACGGCCACGTTGTTGAACAGGCAGAAACCCATCGGCGCGTCGACCAAGGCGTGATGCCCGGGCGGCCGCACCAGGCAGAGAGCGTTCCGGTCCTGGCCCGCCACGACACGCCGCACGGCGTCGGCTGCCGCGCCTGCTGCCAATCGGGCGACATCATAGCTTTGCGCGCACACGACCGTGTCGGTCTCGATGTGACCTCCGCCGGCCTGGGCAAAGCGAGACAGCTCCTGGGCGTAATCCAACGAATGGACCAGTCGTAGCGAGTCGTCCGAAACCGGCTCCCAAGCGGTCGTCGCGCACCGACCCTTCAACCCGGTCCGAGTCAGATGCGCGACAATCTGTTCAAGCCGTTGAGGGCGTTCAGGATGCGCGCCGGTCCTGTGGTCGAGAAACCGCGGATCGTAATAGAGCAGCGTCATCTTTTTGCCCGTCGTGGTCAGCCGATCCTGGGTCAAACAGGTTGACCGAGGGGAGCCATCGTAACTCTAGGGAGGCGAGATTGGGGCTGTCAAACGGCACCTCGCCGAGCGGCTACGCCGGGCCCCTGCCACCGGAGAAAGGGGGTCACAAAAATCGCGTAAACTGCTGTCATACCAAGGAGAAACGGCTTGACGGCGCGCGCAATTCGGTGGTAGCCTAAAGGTGTTGTGTGGAGTGGGAAAAGCCTGCTTCGACGCCGCCTGGGGGGAAGGTTGGCGTGGGTAAGGCTCGCGCTGCTTTGCGCGGAACATTCGGTTCTGCAAAACAATCGATCACGCCTGACGCACGAGTCCGAGTCGAACGAGTCATTTCTGCATTTTGCTCGTCGTGTCAGGATAATAGAAAAAGCGACCCTAGGGACCGACGCTGCGCGGCAGGGCAGACGTTGTTGCCGGACACGGCGCGGACTACGATTTTTCATCATGCTAGCGATGTCGCGAAACCCCTGGCGAACTTGTCTTTGCGTGGCGGCTTTGGGCTGCCTTTGCGCCGAACTGGTTGTGCCTGCCGCGGGAAAAGCGCCCCCCGCGAAGCGACCGCCCGCTGCCGCGAAGAACAAAGCCTACGAGGAGCTCCCGCTCGGACCGCCCGACCCCAAGGAGTGGAAGCTCAAGAAGACCACTCTCATGGCCGAGGGGAAGTTCCCTGAGGGGGCCGAGGGGCAAGACGACGAGAAGATGTTCGACGACCACTACAAGCGTCTCGTCGCGGAAATGACGCACTGGAATGTGCGCGACAGCCTGCACTTGAAGTGGCGGGAAATCAAAAAAGATCTCAACGGCTTCGGCCGGGCCCCCGATAAGTCGCTCCATGTGAAGCTGCGCGACATGATGGCCAAGAAGCTCCTCCCCTTCTTGATCAATGGCCCGAAATTCAACCCCGCGGCCCGCTTCAATGCTCTGCTGGCCTACGGCGAGTTGAACACCGACGAAGGCGACCTCGGGGGCAACGGGTGCGTGCCTTACGGACCGGCATTACCGCTATTGATCGACGTCCTGAAGAACAAGGACGCCAAGTATCCCGACTATTTGCAACTGGCCGCGCTGACGGGCGTTATCCGCCATATCCTGGCGCCGAAGAATTCCGTCACGCCGGAGAATCGCAAGGAGCTCGTTCAGGTTCTGGCCGCCACGTTGCGGAAGCCGGCTGCCGAAGGCGGGTCGTCCGACGTGCAAAACTACACGCGTCGTCGCGCGTCGGATCTGCTGCGCCTGCTGGCCCGCTGGCCCGAGGCGAACAATGCGGACGTCGTCACGGCACTGAATCAATTTGCCACGGACGAGGATGCGCCCCTGGATGACCGGTGCGAAGCGATTCGCACGCTTGGTGTGCTCGATAAGAAAAGCTATCCAGAAAAGAATGTGCCGGCCGTTGCGCGAACCATCGCGCTGTTGGTCGCCGAAGTCGGTCGCCAGACGCCGGCTCTCGAAGCGCCGGCGGAAGCTGAAGAGGAACCCGAGGCCGATGTACCGGCCGAGGGAGCGGAAAATGGCGACGCCCCCGCGGTTGCCGCTAGCGCCGAGCCGGCCGCGGCCGACGGTGCCGGCAGCCCCGACGCCGAGGGGGCCGCAAAACCGCCGGCTGACCCGCCGGCCGTAGCCGCTGACGGAGCGGTAGCTGATGCCGCGGTGCCGGCCGAAGCGCCGGTCGCGAAGGCGCAAAGCTCCCTGCCGCCTGACCTGCAGGCTTATCTGCTGGCCTGTTTGCGCTGCGGCGTCGCTGGTCCGTCGCCAGATATTCAAGGGCGTGGCCTGGCGAGTGCCGCCTCGGCCGACAACAAGCAACTTCTGGACGATATGGTGGCCAAGGTCGACGAGATGCTGAACGTCGTCAAACGCAAGAAGCGCGAGGACAAGCTCAACGAAACCGAGATTCGTAAATTGCAAGACCTGGCCACCGGTGTCGAAGCGATCATCGGGCACACGCCCCCTGATGCCGACGGCACCACGGAACAGGCCCGGGCGCAGCGAAATTGAGCTGCGAAACTGAAGGGCGGGAGTGAATCGCGAATCTGAGTTCGCCTGAACAAAGAGCGCAGTGCCGCGAGAGCGGCAACGAGATGCGAGTGCAGGACGCACGCCGGGCATCTCGCCGGAAAGGGATTTCCTGAATCGTGGCAAAAGGATTTGCCTGAGATGGGTTTCTGTCAGCGATACAGCCTGATGCTGCCGCTCGGCCTCGCGGCCGGGGCGATCGCTTCGATGGCGATCGGCTGTCGTTCGCTGGAAACGCCGGCCGATCTAACGGCCGCGCTCGGCAGTCAAGAGCCGGCCCGTACGGCCACGCTCGTCGACCCGGTGCGCCGGCCCGTGCCGCTTCCTGAGCCGACGCCCCCGCACGAATTCCAGGAGGACGGCTGGACACTGACCGCGGTTGCCGCTGACCAGCCCGACGCGCCGGCGTTCCGCTGGCAACATGCAGGCCTGGCAAAACTGCTGGCGCTGCCGCCGGAGGATCGTCCGGACGTGGCTGCATTGCTGACGGCCGACGATCCGGTGGCCGCCACGAACGCGGCCATCCTGCTGGCCCGTGCCGGCGACGAAAGCGTCGACCGTTGCCTGATCGAATCGGTGCGCAACGAGAAGCTGAATCTGCCGCAGCGCCTCGCCGCGGTCGAAGCGATCGCCGCTGAAGACGCTGCCATCGCCGGCCCGGCACTGGCGGAACTGCTCGACGAATTCTCCGACGCGGGCGACTCACGGTACTCGGCAGAGTTGCACGCTGAACTCATGCGCGGGCTCGCCAAGCACGTCGACGCCTCGGCCAGTCATTACTTTGCCGACGGCCTGGTTTCCAAGCATGCCGAAGTGCGGCAAGTCGCCCTGTACGCTTACACCGTGAGCCGGACCGGCGTGTTGCCTGGCCAGGCGCTGGAGTTACGCAAGGACGCCAATCCACGCGTGCGCGCCGCGGCGCTTGCCTGTTTGGCCGCGCGGCGTCATCCGCAGGCACTCGAATTTGCCGAAGCGGCCCTTTCCGACTTTCATCTGGACGTGCGACTGGCGGCGGTTCAAGCGCTGGGCGAATTAGGCAATGCGCAGGCACGCACCGACTTGCAGCGCCTGTTGATCCACGAGCCCGAGACCATTCGCGCGGGCGCCATTCTGGCCTTGGCGGCCACGGGCGACGACATCACGGTATTTGCCTCGGCGAACGACGCGTCATGGCAGGTGCGGCGCAGCGTCGCGCAATCGCTCGGCCGCTTCGTGACGCCGCGTGGCGCCACGATCGCCCGACAATTGCTGGCCGATCGCAGCGCCGAGGTGCGTCGCGCCGTAATCGACGCTCTTGGCTCGTGGCCCCTGTCGCAAGGCGGACCAATCCTGATCTCGGCCATGGCGGACGCCCCGCAGGTTACGCGCAAGCAGGCGGCCGAGAAGCTGGCCCAGTTGTGGCCTCCGGCGCGGGAATTCACCAGCGACGCCCCTCCCGAGCGCCGAGCCGAGCAATTGAGCGCCATCCAGGACCACTGGCGGCATGCGCAAATCGGCGGCGAGCCTTGGGCGGTCGCACTGCCGGCATCGGCCGCGCCCTCTGAGGAACCCAAAGTCGACGAAAATCCAACGAGCACGTCGCTGGCCGCACATCACCGCCTGCTGAACACCAGCGACCCGATGGTCGACCTGGTCGATCAACTGCTGGTCGAAGACGTTCACGCCAGGCGTGCCGCGGCGCATCGCCTGGCCGAGATGGCCGGCGAGAGACAGCCCTTCGACGAAATGACGCTTGGTCAGTTGGCCGACGTGGCGATGGCCGAGACCGACCCCTTGGTATGGCGCGACCTGCTGCGGAGCGTGAAAGATAGCGCGAGCCCCTCGGCCGCGCGGATGGCCTCGGTCGGTGTCAGTCATGCTTCGGCCGATGTGCGCCGTTTGTCGTGCGGGTACCTGGCCGCACACAGCCATCCGGAACATGCCGTCGTTTTGTATCGCCTGCTCGGCGATCCGAATCGAGCGGTTGTGCTGGCGGCGATCGACGCCCTGAGCGTGCCCGACATGGCGGCCGATCCGGCGCCGCTCGAGCGACTGCTCGGAAGCGATGACGGAGCCCTGCGCGTGGCGTCGGCACGCGCCCTGGCTGTTAACGGTCATGCGACGGGAGCGCCGGCGCTTGTACGTTTAGCTGGTGACGCGGATGTGGAAACTCGCCGCCTGGCGGTGACGGCCATGGGCCAGTTGCGTGACGTCTCCTACGTCGACGCGTTGATCCTGCGCCTGGATGATGAGTTGAGTGTTCGACTCGCCAGTGTGGCGAGCCTGGCGCAAATCGTGGGACGCGACGTCACGGTGGCAGAGGGCAGCACGCCTGCCTCACTGGCCGACCAGGTGGTCGGATGGAAGAAGTGGTGGGCCGAGCAGCCGCAGCAAACGGCGCAGGCCCAGCGATCAGCCGAAGCGCCTCAGCGCCGCTAGCGCCCACGCTGATGCGTCGAGGCGGCCTCACGCCGTCATCGCCAGGGAGGTCGCGGCGTCTACAGCCAATCTCTGGCGAATTCGTACCACCGGACGAGCGCCGGAAATTCTGCCGTGCCGCTCACCGAGAGCCAGTACACGGATTTCAGCAGCGCCAGCCCGACGCTTAATGCCCAAAGCACCGTCACGGCAACGCGCTCGAAGGGCGTCATCGCGATTGCCGGATAAATAGTGCGCGGCCGCGCAGCGTCGAAGCCACGCGCTGTGAGCGCCGTGGCCAGCATGCCGGCGCGACGTAGCGCCGCGGCCACGACCGGAACCAGGATCGCCAACTCCGTGCGCCACGATGTAAGTGCGCCTTGGCCGATGTGCCACAGCCGAGCATGATAACCGCGCAGTTGGCGCGAACGACGCACGGTGGCCCACTGGTCGATGAGCGTCGGCAAGAACCGCAGCGCCGCCACCGTCATAAAGCTGATGGCTGACGGAACGCGCAGCCAGGCCAGAGCCGCTAGCAATCGTTCCGGGCTAGTCGTCAGACACGTGGTCAGGCCGGCTAGCATTACGGCGACCATCCGCGCCGATTGGATCAATCCGTAAGCCGCCCCTTCACGAAACAGCGCCAACCCGGGAAATCTGTAGTTACCCAAATCGAAAGCAGGGACGAGCGTGACGATCGGCGTGCGCGGCTCGCCCACGTAGAACATGGCCTGACTCAAAACGGTTCCCCAGGCCACCAGAACCAGCGCGGTCCCGACCGTCAGCCAGGTGCGGGTCGACCAGCCGGCTGTGGCCGCGACGACCAAGGCGACACCGCAAAGCGTCAGCAGGGCAACACGCGAGTCGACGAGCACGGACGCCAGCGAAACGGTCGCGAGCCAGGAGAGCTTCAAGCGGGGATCACACTCGGCCAGCCATGTGCGGCGGCTCGCCCCCACCGAGGATACGTAACTCATGGGGCGCCTCCGGGCGCGGCTTCGCGGCCAGCGACGAAGCGGCGCGGCGGCTGTTCGCTTGCCGAGTCGTCCTCTGTCGATCGCAAACTTGCGCGGCGCATCAGCTGTGCATCGTCTAGCAACTCGCCGGGTGGACCATCGGCGAGCAATCGACCTCCGGCGAGGACCAGCACGCGCGTGGCAAATCGTGCCGCGATCCGCAAATCATGAGTCGTAAACAGCACCGCACCCACATCTCCTGTGGCAATCGATTGGGCGATTGTCGACAGCAGCCGCTGCGCCTCTTGCGGATCCTGTCCCGTAGTCGGCTCGTCGAGCATGAGTAAACGTGGCCGCAACGTGAGCGCCGCGCCCACGGCGATGCGCAGACGCTGCCCTTGGCTAAGTGACAGCGGGGCCTCTTGGAGTACGGCTTGCAGTGCCAACTTTTCGGCCACTTCGCGACTGCGGCGTGCGATCTCTGCGAGCGACTGGCCGAATTGTCGCGGTCCAAATCGCAATTCGTCGTCGACCGTCGAGCAGAAGAGCGTCAGGTCGGGGTTTTGCGGCACCAGCGCCAAAGGTGCCTCGCCAGGCGGCGCAGCGATCATTTCGAGCTTTCCCGCCGCTGGTCGCAAGAATCCCGCCAGCGCGTGTAGCAGGGTACTCTTCCCCGATCCATTGGGACCAACGATGGCGACGCGTTCGCCCGGTCGGATCTGGAAGTTCAAATCTTGCCAGATCGGCGGAGCGTGTCGTGTGACGCGGGCCGCGAGTCCCTCGACCACCGCAATGGATGGTGATTCGTTAACGTCCGTCCGATGACGAGGAGACGCGTCGGCCATTGGCCCTGAGGCGACAAGACCGGTTGCCGCCAGAGCGTCGGCCATGCGCGGCTCGCCGGCGGCGCAATTGGCGCACAAACGGCCCTCGTCGAGGATCAACACCCGATCGGCCCGCGGCAGCAAGTCATCGAGCCGGTGTTCGGCAATCACGATGGTCAGGCCTTCGCGTCGCAGCGAATCAAGGATTCCCAGCAACTCATGAACAGCCAACGGATCGAGCTGCGCGAGTGGTTCGTCGAACAGCAAGAGTTGCGGGCCCATCGCCAGGATGCTGGCCAGAAGCAGCTTTTGTTTTTGCCCGCCAGAGAGTGTGTTCGTGGCCTGATGACGGCACGCCGAAAGTCCGAATCGCGCGAGCCACGTCTCGGACCGGCGCGCGATCTCGCCGGAGGGCAGGCCGAGATTCGCCAGGCCGAACGCGATTTCGCTGTCGACGGTGGTGGTGCAGATTTGCTCGTCGGGATTTTGCAATACCAGTCCCGCGGTGGCGGCCAGTTCCTGCGTTCCAAGAGCGCGAGTGTCGCGGCCGAAGAGATCGATCGCGCCTGCCATTTCGCCAGCGGCGTGATGCGGGATCAAGCCGGCCAGGGCGCGCAGCAACGTCGATTTTCCGGAACCTGTGCGGCCAGCCACGACCACCAGCACACCGCGCGGAATCGTGCAGGAAATGTCCGCAAGCCACGGCCTGTCCCGCGCCACGAATCGATAGCCGAAATCTCGAACGACGATCGCCGACGACTGAGGGCTACCGGATTCCGTCACGGCGCGGCTCTCCGCAGGCGCAGGCCGACGAGCGCGCCAATCGAGGCGCCGATGCCACCGAAGATGAAGCCCGTGATGAGCGAGACAGCGATCTTGTACCAGGCGTCGAAATATAATCGCAGCAATACTTCGAAGAGGGCATATTGCGTGTACAGCGACAGTCCGTTGGCCGCGCCGATGGCCAGCCCCACGCGCGCGCTAAACCAGAGACGCGCCGCGCGCGACGTCCGTGGGTCCTCGGCCTTACCAACCGTCAGACCCAGCGCGGCGGCCAGTCCTTCGTGCAGAACGATGCTGACCGTCAAGAAAAGCAGGGCCGTCAGTCCGACCTGGCCGCTGGCCAAGACATTCAAACTGAACAGCGTCGAGAGCGCAAGCGCCAGTGCCCCCGGCCGTGGCAACAGAGCGACCAGCACGCCCAGGAACAGGCAACTGAGCCCTTTGCTACCAACGCCATCGACAAAGACGTACATCGGCCCGAGGATGGCGCCGGCGACCGACCCTAACACGCGAGCGGCGTACGAAACGGTGAATTGCAGGGCAGCGATCGAGGCAATAGTTGCCAGGCCGGCGTTACCTAATCGTGCGACGATGCCCTTCCAGAAAATCACCAACGATCCCAATCCGGCGGCTGTTACACCGAGCGATGAAAGAACCAAGGGGACCGCGGTTCGGTCTTCGCCACCCGCCTCAAGGGCCAGCGACCGGCAGATGACCGGAAGGGTGAACAGCAGGCCGAGCGCTCCCCATCCAAGCACCGGGGCCACGGCTTGGAGAATCGGTCGCGGTTGGTTGGGTTCTAGCGAGACGGACATGGCAGGGAACCACTTCCGAGACCATTGTCAGATGATGTGGTGCGAATCTGTGGCCGCGCGTCTGACACCTGGAAGCCGCACTTTTCACATTCCGGGCTTGAGGCCGGCTTACAGGAAGGGACGGCGGCGTTTTTCGACCTGGCAGAACCCGCGATTCCACAAACCGGCTCGCCGCCAGTATTGAGCGCCTAAATGTTAGTATTGAAAGTTTTTCGATCCGCAACCCCTGCCGGGGCCATGGCCTCGTGATATAAAGAGAAATCTGTATTGGGTGCTGATTTTCTGTGCGCGACCCCGTGGTGCTTTTTCGGTTGCGGGTTGCCAGCTTACTCCTCTCTCGATCTTTGCTCCAGTAGGAATCCATCGCCATGCCCGAGGCGTCGAATATCAAATTGTCGATGGCCGAGCCGGATATCGCCGTGCTCACCTTCGATGCGGCTGACAAGGGAGCGAACGTTCTCTCCCGCCCCGTCCTGGAAGAGTTGGAACGGCATCTGAACGAGCTGGAAAAGAAGAAGGATCTGAAGGGCCTGATTCTCGATTCGGCCAAGCCGGGAATCTTCATCTTCGGCGCCGACGTCCGCGAATTCGTGGCGGCCAAGAACATTACGCGCGACCAAAAGATCGAGCTATCGACCCGCGGCCGTAAGCTGTTCCAGCGGCTGTCGCACTTCCCGTGTGTGACCGTGGCGGCGATTGACGGCGGCTGTTTTGGCGGCGGCGCCGAATTGTCGATGTGGTGCGACCGGCGGATTCTGTCGAACAGCCCCAAGGCCCAGATGGGCTTTCCGGAAGTGAAGCTGGGCATCTACCCGGGCTGGGGTGGTACGGCTCGCGCGCCGCGCTTGATCGGCCTGTCGAATGCCGTGGAAATGGTCTCCAGCGGCGAAAACATCGACGCCAAGACCGCCTTTCAGATGGGGCTGGTTTCGGACGTCGTGCCGAGCGAGAAGTTGCGTGAGGCCGCCATCAAGCTCATTCGCGCCGAGAACCAGTCGCAAAAGTATCTCGACGATCGCAAGCGTTGGGACGGCCCGCTGCCGATGGACGAGACCGAGCTCATGTTCCTCGGCGTCACGGCCAACGCCTACATCCAGCAGCAGACCAAGGGGCAATACCCGGCCCCGATCGCGGCCTTGGAAGTGATGATCGGCTCGGCCGGCGGCGACATCGAAGCGGCCAGCCAGGCCGAAGCCGAGGGCTTCGCCGATCTGTTCGGCTCGCCCATCAATCGCTCCTTGCTGAACATCTTCTTCCTGACGGATCGCAACAAGAAAGAAACGGGTGTCTCGAACCCGAACGTCAAACCGAAACAGATCAAGTCGGTCGGCGTTTTTGGTGCGGGCATCATGGGGGCCGGCATTGCCGCCGCGTCCTTGAAACGCGACATGGCCATCACGATCACCGACGCCATCGCCCCGGCCTTGGCCGGCGGTGTGCAGAAGGTGCTGGAAGAAGTGTCGTTCAGCAAGGCCACGCGCGGGCCTGACGCGCAGAAGATGGTCAAGTACGCCCCGCTGGTCAATGCCACGACGACCGACAGCGAGTTCGGCGCATCCGACCTGGTGATCGAAGCGATCATCGAAAAGCCCGAGGCCAAGCAGGAACTGTACGCCCGGATCGAGCCGAAGTTGAAGGACGGGGCGATCCTGGCCTCGAACACGTCGGCCATTTCGATTACGCGCTTGGCCGAGAAGCTCAAGCATCCCGAGCGGTTCTGCGGCATCCACTTCTTCAATCCCGTCCGGCAGATGCCGCTGGTCGAGGTGATCCGCGGCGCAAAGACGAACGATGAAACGATCGCCACCGCCGTGGCCTATGCCAAGAGCATCGGCAAGTCGCCGATCGTCGTGAACGACGGTCCCGGCTTCCTCGTCAATCGGTTGCTGTTGCCGTACATGACCGAGGCGCTGGAGCTGTTGCGTGAAGGAGTTGAAATCAAGGCCGTCGAAAAGGCGGCCAAGGCCTTCGGCATGCCGATGGGGCCGATCACGCTCTACGACGTCGTGGGGCTCGACACCTGCTATCACGCCGGCAAGGTGATGCACGAGGCGTTCCCGACCCGCGTCGTCGAATCGCCGATTCTCGACGCCATGGTCAAGGCGGGCCGCATCGGTCAGAAGGCGGGCGTTGGCTTCTTCGCCTATCAAGGCAAGAAAGGCCACGGCACGCCCGACCCGACCCTGGCGGATGTCATCGGCCCACACGTCGGCAAGCCGCAAAAGCTCTCGGACGAGCAGATCATTCATCGCTTGTTCCTGCCCATGATCCTCGAAGCGACGCGCATCCTGGCCGAGAAGAAGGTGGCCGCTCCGCAGGACGTGGACCTGGGGCTGATCTTCGGCACCGGCTTCCCGCCGTTCAAAGGCGGCCTGCTGTTCTGGGCCGATACGATTGGCTTGCCGAAAATCGTCGAGCTGCTGAAGCCGTACGCCAGCCTGGGCGAACGCTACCAGCCGACGCCGATGCTTACCGAGCTGGCGGCCGCAGGTAAAGGCTTCTACGACCTGCCGTCCTAGGCCGGACGGTTCCGGTTCAAGTGCGTGAACAGTGATCCGAGAATCATTGACCTGAAAATCTACGAGGCTAGCTAAAACGCGTCGCAGACGTCGCACCGATTTCTGCCGCGGTGCCATAGGAAATAAGAATCATGAAACAAGCTGTTGTAGTTGATTGCGTTCGCACGCCGATTGGCCGCGCTCACAAAGAAAAGGGGGTCTTTCGCGAGATCCGCTCCGACGACCTGGCGGCCACGGTCGTCAAAGCCCTGGTCGAGCGCACTGGCATCGATCCCAACGAGATCGAAGACGTCGTGATGGGCAACACGCAGCAGCAGGGGGAGCAAGGCATGGACGTCGCCCGCGTCGTCGGCCTGCTGGCCGGCTTGCCCCTGGCCACCGGTGGCACCACCGTCAACCGTCTCTGCGGCTCGGCCTTGCAGGCGATCAATCAGGCTTCGCACGCCATCGTCGCCGGCAGCGAAGACGTGCAGATCGTCGGCGGTCTGGAGCACATGCACCACATCCCCATGGACAAGGACATCGACCTGAATCCCAAGCTGTTCACGCGCACCAGCAAGGGCGCGATGATGATGGGCTTCACGGCCGAATTCCTGGCCCAGAGCCAGGGCATCTCGCGCGAAGAGCAAGACGCGTTCGCGCTGCGCAGCCATCAATTGGCCGCCAAGGCGCACGCCAACGGCGAGTTCCGCCGCGAGATCATTCCCGTGTGGGGACGTGACGAGGCGGGCAATCGCCAGTTGGTCGAAGTCGATCAATGCGTCCGGCCCGATGCGACCGCCGAATCGCTGGCGGCGCTCAAGCCCGCCTTCATGCCCGGCATGGGCACCGTCACCGCCGGCAACAGCTCGCCCTTGAACGACGGCGCCGCGGCGCTGTTGATCATGTCGGACGAAAAGGCCAAGGCCTTGGGCTTCAAGCCGCTGGTGAAGATCGTCGCCACGGCGATCGTCGGCGTTGACCCCTGCGTGATGGGCACCGGCCCGGTGCCGGCCACGAAAAAGGCGCTCAAGCGTGCCGGTATGAAGCTGTCGGATATCGACCTCGTGGAGCTGAACGAAGCTTTCGCTTCGCAGGCGCTGTCGTGCATTCGCTCGCTCGGGTTGGATCAAGATAAGGTCAACGTCCGCGGCGGTGCCATCGCCATCGGGCATCCCCTGGGCGCCAGCGGGGCACGCATCACTACCACGCTGATTCGCAACATGATCGACCGCAACGTCAATCTCGGCCTGGCCACGATGTGCATCGGCGCCGGCCAGGGCATCGCTACCATTTTCGAACGAGTCTGAAACAGGTTTTTCATGAGTATCGACGCCGCCCCGACCATCGTTGCTTTGTGGGCCGACAGGGCCAAGGCCAGTACCGACAAGACCGCCATGCTGGTTAAACGTGACGGCAAATACGAGCCGGTCACGTGGCAAGAGATTCGCAAGGACGTCAATCGCACGGCCGCGGCGCTTGTGAATCTCGGCGTCGAACATGGTGATCGCGTCGTCCTCGTGTCGCGCAATCGGTACGAGTGGATCGTGTGCGATCTCGCCATCCTGGTCGCCGGCGGCACGCACGTGCCGGTCCACGCTTCGCTCGCCGGGCCGCAGATCGCTTACCAGATCGTGGATAGCGGCGCCAAGGTGGTCATCATTTCGGGCCCCGACCAGGCTGAAAAGCTGGCCGACCAGGCCTCGAAATTCGCCAAGACGACGAAATTCGTCGCGCTCGATCCCTGCCCCAAGCCGATCGGCCCGTTCGCCGTCACCTTGCTCTCGGATCTGACCGCCAAGGTCGATGACGCGACCGCCGCAAAAGTCGAAGCCCGCGGGCTGGAAATCGTCAAGCCGGATGACCTGGCCACGATTTTGTACACCTCGGGCACGACGGGGGACCCCAAGGGCGTGATGCTCGCGCACAGCAACATCGCCTCGAACGTCGCGGCGATTCTGAAGATGTGGGTGCCGCGCGAGGATGATGTGCGGCTCACCTGGTTGCCGCTAAGTCATATTTTCGCGCGCACGTGCGACCTGTACACGTGGATCGCAGCGGGCGCGGTGTTGGCGCTGGCCGACAGCCCCGAAGCGGTGCCCGCCAACTGCCAGGAAGTGCATCCGACGCTGATCAACGGCGTGCCGTACTTCTTCGACAAGCTGCACCGCTTCCTCGTCTCGCAAGGCATGGCCGATAAGCCGGGCATGCTGCAGATGGTCCTGGGCGGCCGGATACGCTATTGCGGCTCGGGCGGCGCGGCGCTCGCGGATCACACGCATCTGTTCTTCAAGGAGCAGGGGGTCTTCATCTCGCAAGGCTACGGTCTCACCGAGACCTCGCCCACGATTTCGACCGGTCAGGAATCGGATACCAAGATCGGGACCGTCGGCCGATTGCTGCCCGGCGTCGAGGTGAAGATTTCCGACGAAGGCGAAATCTGCACCCGCGGCCCGCACGTGATGAAAGGTTACTGGAACCTGCCCGAGGCGACGGCCGAGGTGCTGAAGGATGGTTGGTTCCACACTGGCGACCTGGGCGAGATCGACGAGGACGGATACCTGAAGATCACGGGCCGCAAGAAGGAATTAATCGTCACGGCGGCGGGCAAGAACATCGCGCCGGTGAATCTCGAGGCGCTGCTCACGGCCGATCCGCTGATTGCCCAGGCGCTGGTCATCGGTGACGCGAAGAACTACCTGACGGCCTTGATCGTGGTGAATCCCGAGCCCTTGATGGCCGAAATCAAGGAACTGGAAATTCCCGTCAATTCCGTCGAGGAAGCGCTCACCAACCCGCAAGTGCGCGAGCTGTATGCCGGACGGATCGCACAGCGGCTGGCGGGCGTGTCGCATTACGAGCAGGTGCAGAAGTTTACGCTCATCGCCCGGCCGTTCTCGCCCGAGACCAATGAGCTGACGCTGACGTTGAAGCTTCGTCGGAAGGTGATCGAGGGAAATTACGCCCGTGAAATCGCGGAGATGTACGCTCCCGCCGGGGCGCACGCGGCGGCGCATTAGCCGTTGCGTCGGAGCGTTACTCTCCTTTACGGGGCTTGAAGTTGTGGCAACGTTCGGGGGTCATGATTACAATACACCGGCTGTGGCGGTCGGTTATCCTGGTTTCTCACTTATTTCGATGCCAGTTAGGCTTTTGCGAGCCGTAGGCCGGCCGCCATGCCAAAGGCGTTCCTAACGCGAGGGGAATGACGATGAACAGTCGTGCGGTGGATACAGAACCTGACGTGAAAAAGGGTGCGGGCACTAACGGCCACACGCCGGAGGCAGAGAAGGAATCGTTTGCCGAAGTCGCTTTGAAGCTCGGCGGTAAGAGCGCGGAAGAAGCACGCCGCATGGGCGCCGTCGACAAGGCCGACGACCAGGTCGAGGCCTTGTTCGCTCCGCAGTATCAAACCGTCAACAGCCCCGCCCACCGCGCGGTGTGGGATGCCCAGACCCCGATCAATGAATTCATTAGCACGCCGGCCCAGACCCCGCCGCACGTGCAAAAGGTGATGGACGATTCGCTGGCGGTGGTGCGCAAGCACTTCCAGGCCGGCACGCTACTGAACGAAACCAGGAAGGGAATCGCCAAGACGGTTCTCGACGAGCTCGGCTCGGTCGGTTACTGGGGCTTGCTCGTCGGTCGCGAATACGGCGGCTCGGGCGCTCCGTTCTCGTCGTTCGCTCCGTTCCTCACGAAGATGGCCACGGTCGACGGCACGATCGCCGGCATGGCCAGCGTTCACGGCTGCATCGGCGCGGTCGATCCGGTCCGCTCGTTCGGCAATCCCGAGCAGAAGAAAAAGTACCTGCCGCAGTTGGCCAGCGGCCAGCGACTGTCGGCGTTTGCCTTGACCGAACCGAACGCCGGCTCCGACTTGACGGCCCTCCGCACGACTGCCACGCGCGACGGAGACGATTACCTGATCAACGGCGAGAAGCTGTTCATCACCAACGTCACCTTCGGGCGCACGATCGGCCTGGTCTGTTTGCTGGACAAGAAGCCGGCCGTGTTCATCGCCGACCTCCCCGACCAGGAAAACGAGAACTTCCACTTCAAGCCCTACGGCCTGTACGCTTTGCGTTACGCGTCGAACCAGGGCTTCGTGATGAAGAACTTCCGCGTTCCCGCGGCCAACCTGCTGAAGCCGGTCAAGGGTGACGGTCTGACGATTGCCTATCACGGCCTGAACCTGGGGCGCGTCTCGCTCTGTGCCAACGCCGCCGGCACCATGCGGCTGATGATGGCCAACATGCTCCCCTGGGCCCGCTACCGCCGGACCTACGGCGAGGCGATCGTGAAACGCGAGCTGGTCGAGCGCCGCTTGGGCCGCATGGCTGGGCTGATCGTCGCTTGCGACGCGCTCGTCGAGTGGTGCGCCGGCCTGATCGACAAGGGCTATCGCAGCGAGATGGAATGCGTCATCGCCAAGATCTTCGGCAGCGAATCGCAGAAGGAAGCCGCGATCGAGCTGTTGATGAAGACCCACGGCGGCCGTTCCTTCCTGCACGGCCACATCTTCGGCGACAACGTTCACGAGTACCTGGCCCCGTGCATCTACGAGGGCGAGGGCGAAATGCTCGGCATGGCGTTCTTCAAGTCGCTGGTCAAGCATCACGGCGTGCAGTTCTTCGAGCCGATCGGCAAGGCCCTGGCCGCCGCCGGCATCAAGAAGCCGAGCATGACGAATCCCGCTCATGCCTGGGCGCTCAAGGGCCCGATGGCCGCTTACGCCAAGTGGTACCTGGGCCAGATGGTCAGCCGGCCGAGCTGGTCGGCGCTGCCCCCGATGCCCGAGACCTTGCGGAAGCACGCCGAGTTCGCCGCCCAGTGGCTGGGTCGCAGCCGCATGGAAGTCAGCGGCACGATGCGCCGCCATCAGCTCGGTCTGGCCGATCGCCAGTGCCGTATGTCCGAGCTGTCGCAGCGCGTGCAGGACGCGATCACGATCCTCTGCACGGCCCTGTACGCCTCGCGCAGTCAGGAAGAGACGGTCCGCACCGCGGCCGACGTTATCTGCCAGGACCTGACCCGCAAGCTGACGCGCGAGCCGGTTTCGGATCGCTACTTCCGCACCGTGACGAAGCTGGGCCAGGCGATCGCCAACGGCGAGTTCAAGAGCATCGCCGGCCTGCCCGAAGCCGAGATCATGATGCCCTACAAGCAGGACTAGTTCCTGCTTGTAGCGGATCGATGTTGATTCGAAGACCCACGGCTCGTGAAAGCGGGCCGTGGGTTTTTTGTTCGTTCCACTGGTCAGCTTGACGGTGCATTGAGAGCGGGGACAATTGAGCTGCGCGAACCGTGGTATCACGGATGGCGCCGGCTGCTAAAGTCTTGCTCTCAAAAAAAGGCGCTTCGCCGTGGCCAAATTTGCTGTCATCATGCCGGCCGCGGGGGCTAGTAGCCGGTTCAACGACAAGAACTACAAGAAGCCGTTTGCCCCCTTGGCAAACCGCGCGGTATGGCTGCATTCGGCCGAGAAGTTCTTGAATCGCGCGGACGTGGTGCAGGTCTTGCTCGTGATCTCGCCAGAAGATCGCGAGGACTTCAACTTCAAGTTTTCGGCCAACGTAACGATCCTGGGCATCGACGTCGTAAACGGCGGCAAGGAGCGGGCCGACTCGGTCGAGAACGCCATTGCCCGGCTCAAGCCCGAGGTCGAATATGTGGCCATTCACGACGCGGCTCGGCCGTGCATCGCCGACGATTGGATCACGAACGTTTTCGAAGCGGCCGAAAAAAGCGGCGCAGCCATTCTGGCAATTCCTGTCGCCTCGACGCTGAAGCGCTCCAAGGACGGATCGAAAATCGACGAGACCGTCCCGCGCGAAGGGCTGTGGGAAGCGCAAACGCCGCAGGTATTTCGGCGGAATATCCTCATCGAAGCGTACGGCCGTCGGGCCGGCTTCGTGGCCACCGACGACGCGCAGCTCGTCGAACGACTCGGCAAGCCGGTAACAATCGTCCGCGGCTCGCCGATCAATATGAAGATCAGCACCAAGGAAGACCTGCGCCTGGCCGAGCAGGCGCTGCGCGCGCTGCCGAAGCCCAGGCTCTCCGGCCCGGCGCATCCGTTCGCCGGCGACGACATGTGGCGGTAAATCCTTACGCGAAGAATGCGAATCCATCCACAGTGTTCATGCCGCCCGAGCGGCACCCGAAGGCATGAAAATATGCGTTGGCGGTTATGTTTCGACGTTGGCTTCCGGGCGATTTACTGAGCAGATTTCGCAGATTAACGCAGATTTTAAGAACAGGATTGCGGTGCGAGTTCGTTCGCTTCGTCAATCCATCTGCGGAATCTGTGTCATCTGCGGATGTATTCTTTCTCCCCAAGGATGTTGTGGCGGACCTTGCTGCGACGATCGCTTCCGCACTATTTAGTCGTTGTCGTCGTCGTCGCGGTCCGACTTGCCCGTCGCTGCCTGGTCGCCGTCTTCCTGCTTATTCGACTCTTCGCCGTTTTGCTCCGCGGCGAACTGCAACGTGGCCACGACGTACTTCATACGCCCTTCGGCATCGAGGCCATTGACGAAATCGACGACGTCGTCGCCATAGGCGCGCACGGCATACTGATAGGAAGCCAGTCCGCCGTCGGCCTGCTTGCGATAGCAGAACACGTTGAATTCGGCAAAGGACTTGTCGTCGGGAAACACGGTGAAGTCCAGTACCGATTCGCCGGTCTTCGAGTTTTCCAAGAGATCGTAGTGGATCGGCGGATCGCTATCATCCAACTTCTTGGTAACCGCCTCGGCGGCCGCCGTCGGATCGTTCAGCCCGGGGTACTCGCGGATGGCGGCCAGGCGGGTCCAGGTTTCCAAGGATTCGTCGCTGGGGATGAACTCGCGGATCGACTCGCCGTCGGCCTCGCCCTCGTAGGAGAGGGCCAGCTCACGGCCGTCGACGGTCACGGTCGCATCTTCCGACGACGGGTCGTGCGCCTTCGACGAAACCTCGTCATCACTGACGGCGAATCCGGCCAGGCAGGAGAAAAGCACGAGCGAACAGGCGAAAGCGCGCATGGGATAACCCCTTCGTTGGTGGATGGTCGGAAAAAGTATCCGCGTGTCGTCACGCCAAGCTTAGGTCATGCCGTAATCTGGGTGCGGCGACTGGCGGCCAATGCCACCGCCGCGCCGCTTCGGGACGGGCGTCGGCGAGCGAATGCAACTCGGGCAAGGGTATGGAGTTTCGCCAAGTGCCCTACCCCGCCCGGCGGGCGACCGGGTAGGATGCGGGCCACAACCATTCGCAGTTCAAAGTGAGCGCCTGTCACAAGCATGGAAGGACTCCCGTGCACGACATCATATCCGAGCTTTCTTGGCGTGGATTGATCCACCAATCGACCGACGAAGCGAACCTCGGCCCGCGCCTCGTCGCGCGGCCGGCCACGGTCTACGCCGGGTTCGATCCCACGGCCAACAGCCTGCACGTGGGGCACCTGGTGGCGCTCATGATGCTGCGTCGTTTTCAACGCGCCGGCCATGCGCCGATCGCCCTGGTGGGCGGGGCGACCGGCATGATCGGCGACCCGAGCGGAAAAAGCGAAGAGCGCAACCTGCTGTCGCTCGACGCACTCGAGCGCAACGTCGCGGCGATGCAGCAGCAGATGCGCGCTTTCCTGGATTTCGGTACCGGTCCGGCCGCTGCGCGGCTGGTGAACAACTACGACTGGATGCGCGGGTTCAGCTATCTCGATTTCCTGCGCGACGTCGGCAAGAACTTTCCCGTGAACGTCATGCTGGCCAAGGATTCGGTGCGCAGCCGGCTCGAACGCAGCGACAGCGGCCTGAGCTTCACCGAGTTCAGCTACATGCTCTTGCAGGCCTACGACTTCGTCTATCTGAACCGGCAATTCGGCTGCGAGCTGCAAATCGGCGGAAGCGACCAGTGGGGCAACATCACGGCCGGCATCGATCTGGCCCGCCGCATGCACTCGGTGCAACTGTACGGCATCACGTGCCCGCTCTTGACCAAAAGCGATGGCTCGAAGATGGGCAAGACCGAGTCGGGCGCCCTGTGGCTTTCGCCCGAACGGACGAGCCCCTACAAGTTCTACCAGTACTGGATCAACGTCGATGACGCGGACGCCGGCAAGTGTCTGCGCTTCTTTACCGATCTGTCGCGGGAGGAAATTGAAGCGCTGGACGCGGCCCGCGCCACCGATCCAGGTCGGCGTGAAAGTCAGCGCCGCCTGTCCGAAGAGATCACGCGGCTGGTGCATGGCGATGCGGGCCTGGCCAAGGCGCAGCGAGCCAGCGAAATCCTGTTCGGGGCCGAAATCGCGTCGCTTTCCGACTTGGAACTGGCCGAAATCTTTGCCGACGTGCCCAGCCAGCAGCTCGACCGCGCGGCGCTAGCGGCCGGATTGAATGTCGTCGACGCGTTCGTCACTGCCGGCCTGGCCAAGAGCAAAGGGGACGCCCGCCGCACGATTACGCAAGGGGGCGGTTACGTGAACAACCGCCGCATCGCCTCGGCCGACGCGACGCTCTCGCCCGCGGACCTTGCTAGCGAGAGCGTGCTGGTGCTGCGCTCGGGCAAGAAAAGTTACGCTCTGCTGCGATTCGTCGGGTAAATGGGCCGCGGTCGTGGGGCTGCATAGGACTGTCTGCTAGCAACCGGCAACACCCGCATTGACCCGTTTCTCTCGCGGTCCTACTATCCGGCCGCTTATGCGGGGGGCACTCACGTTGCCGGACGCCTTGGCCGGTCTATTGACCGTGGCGTCGCATGATCTGGACCACGCGGGAAGAAACTCTTGGTCGTGCCATCGCCCGCTCGCTCGCGCGTTCGCACCTGGAGCCTTGTGGCCACCGGGGGCTTCTGCGCGCTTCTGCTGCTGTTCGGAATCTTTACGCTCGCCGTGCGGCATGTCCCGGCGTTCTATCGAAAGGCGCTAGAGATCGAGGATGCGATCCTGCGAACGGGCAACGACCAACTGCTGGAAAGTGCGACGGCGCTCATGAACGCCGCGCGCCATCCAGGCCAATGGTACGCCCTGCTGACCGAGGAGCAGATCAACGGCTGGCTGGCGATTGATCTGGCGCAGAATCACCCCGAGTTACTGCCGCCGGGAGCCAGCGATCTCCGCGCGCGCTTCGAGCGCGACCGGGCCATTATCGCCTGCTCGTACGAATACCCAGGGCTGTCGACGGTCGTCTCCGTGAAATTCGACGTGTACCTGGCCGAGCCGCACGTCGTGGCGCTACGGGTTCACGGAGCCCGGGCGGGCGCCGTCCCGGTGCCGATCACACCCATCATGGATGGCATCGCCAAGGCGGCCGAGCGGCTGAATCTGCGCATCGAATGGCGGCAGGCTCACAACGACCCCGTGGCCTTCATCACGCTGCCCGAGGCGCACACGGCCACCACCGTGCTCAAGCTCGATTCGCTGCAACTGCGCGATGCGGCGATCTATCTGGCCGGCCGCACCGAATCGGTTTCCGCAGGCTCGCCCGACGCCCCGGCCGTCGACCGTCACCGCGGCGTGGCCACGCTGCCGGATGAAAAGCGAAAGGTCCAGTGATCGCGATCGTCCTCCCGGGTGAGCAGGACCTGGCCCCGTAGTTGGTCGGCGGCGATCTCGATCTCACACACGTCTGCGTCGCTGCGCTTCACACGGCAGACTCCGCCGTGCAATCGCGAGACCTCGCCGCGATTTCCCGACACCGGCCCTTCGTATTCCAGATAAGCCAGGCGATGGTCTGCCAGAGCCAGCGCGGCAATGTCAACGCCGTCGGCCGGCTCGCGCTCGAGGGCCCAGGTGCGTAGCGCGCCGTCCCGCTCGACCATGAAATCCCAGTGCGTGGCGCGCGGCGCGCCGGCCGGCATTTCATGCCGCAGGATCACGAACCGGCGCGAAAGAGAATCGTCGGACTGCACGCTCGCGATTATATCGTTCGTCGGTACGTACGAGCGGCGCGACGGCTACTGGGCGAAGATCGTCGTCAGTTCCTCGCCGACGACGCCTGCTGGATTGCCGGCGCTCGTGGCTTGCGCCCGGAATTGCACCTGCCCCGACTGGTCGGCACGGGCTTGAATCTGGAAGGTCAGTGTCTCTCCTGCCGCCAGCGTCGCCACGGGAGCGAAACGAACGGTTTTGCCGTCGATCGTGGCTTGCGTGATTCCGACCGGGCCGACGCCCAGGGGCGTCATCTGGTTCGGCAGAGTGACCGTGAGCGCGATCTGGCTATCGGGACCCTGGCCGGCGTTGGTCAGTTTCACCTCGTACGTCGTGACGCGTCCGACAGCGACCGGCTCGACCAGATCGGCCACGGCGATGGTCAGCCGTGGGGCGCCCGCCGGCGGGGTAGGGGGCGCCGCGGCGGCCGTGATCGTGAGGCAGGCCTGATCCGAGGCCGTGGCTCCTTCATTCGTCGTCACCGTGACCCGGTTGCACGCGCTGGCCACGGGCGTGAGGCATTCGCAGCGGATCTGGTAGCGCACCGTCTTGCCGGCGGGCAACGTATCGAGATTCCACACCAGGTCTTCATTATTATTTTCCCAGGCATGACCTTCCGTCGCGCTAATAGGATTCATGGCCCGATCGTAGTTATCGGCGATGCGCACCACCGTCGCCGGCGACTGGCTGGAATTGGTGACCTCGATCACGAAGTCCGCAACCTGTCCAGCGGCGACTTGGGTCGGTCCGGTCTTCTTCACCGTAATTGTCGGACGTGCGATCGGAGCGCTGGGAGCGATGGCGGTCACGCACGCCTGAGCGCTCGCCAGCACGTTGCCGCCGGCGTCATGCACTTCGAGCGTGTTGCACAGTTGGCCCGGCTGCGTCGGCCGTAACGGGATGACGACGCGCTGCGATTGGCCCGGCGGAATGGATTCGAGATTGCGCTCGATCGGGCTGGCGCTCGTGGCATGCTGCAACCCGGTGTCAAAGCGATCAACGACCGTCAGCACAGGCGTCGCCGCGACGCCACGATTGGTGACGATGGCCACGAAATCGACATCCTGCCCGATCGCTGCGCTGGGCGGAGCCGTCATGGTCATTGTCAGCGACTGGGCCGGCACGCTCACGGCCACGATCGTTGTCGTCGCGCAACTTTGGGCGCTTGTTCCTTCACCCGTGTTCAGCATAGCGCAGTTGTTGATAATGCCTGCCTGGTCGGCGCGAAAATCGACTTCGATGGCCTGGCTCTGGCCGGCCCCCAGGTCGCCGAGGTTCCATTGCAACGAGCCGCCGGCGGGTTGCGCCGGGGGCTTGCTACTAAGAAACGTCAGCCCCGGAGGAATTTGATTGGTCACGATGACGTCGCGCGTCGAGAGCGGGCTGGGGTTACCGACCTCGATGCGATAGCCGACCGTCGAGCCGATCGTGGCCTGGCTGGGACCAAGCGTGCGCAGCGACAGATTACCGGCCGTCGTCCAGTTGCAGGTCGTTACGGAGTTGCCCACGATCAGCCGCTGGCCGTAGCTGCCGCTCAATTCGGCAGGACGAATGATCTGCACCGCGATCGTATTCGTGCCCGGCGCCGCTTGCTGCTCGGCGATCTCGACCGTCGCCTGCCCCAGCGCGTTGGTCGGCTCTTCGATCACCTGGCGGCCATCGGGAGCGAAGCCGGCCGCGGGGCCGCCCGTGATCTCATAGCGGACGATCCAGCCGACCAGCGGCGTGCGATCTGTCTGCCGGGTAACCGTCGTGGTGAAGGCATGCCGCGTTCCCACGGGATTCGTGGCCGGCACGGGAAACGCCCATTGAGCATCGACCCAGTAGATGGTCGAAGTTCGCTTGCGCTGATCCCAGCCGAAGACGTTCGGCGCGAAAGCCGTGATGTAACTCGCGCCCTCGACCGGTGAAGTCACGGTGACCCACGCCTGCCCTTTCTGCACCGGCACGTCGTCGTCCAAGGTCGGCGTGCCGCGCGTCAGGGCCACGTATTTCGTCGACGTGGTGCCGATGGCATACGAATTATCGAGCTTGCGCGGCGTGTCGTCGGGATGCTTCACCCGATCGAGCCAGCCGGTTCCATTCAAATCGACGAACTCGCCGACGCCGCCGGGGGCGAGCATCCACTCGATGCGCTCGCGAGCGTGCATATAGCCGTCGGGGCCGCAGATGCTGCCGACCAGGATGACTTCCGAGCCGACCGGCGCGATGACTTTGGCGGGCGCTACGCGCAGAAACGTCATGTTGTGATGCTTGGGCGTCGACGGCTCGGGCACGTACCGCGTCAGCGGCGGTTGATTCCACAGAAAGAGGTGCCGGCCCGAAGGATCGATGCGTGGCAGCGTGCCGGATGCTTCATGCCCGGCGCAGGCGATGATCGCCGCGACCAGACAGCATCCTCCTTGGTTGATCCACCACCGCACGGCAAAAGCGTCCTGGGTTTTGCGGCGTCACAGCGTGTGCCGCAGGATTGCCGATCCGCACGCCGCGTGATGCGCGGCAGCGGGCGGCGATGTTAAAGATTGCCGCCTGGAGAAAGGGTAGCATGCACTTTTGCAACGTGATGATATTTTGCAACTTACCCGGTCGTGATTTGGCAACGTGAGCGCTGCAATCGGCAAGAGCGGTGCAAGCCGAACGTCGCACTAGCAGCCTGTTGAAGAACTCAACGGGCTGCGACATCGCAGGGATGCGATGGCAAAATATCGACGTAAGTCGTTATTTTGCGAGCCGTGCGAAGCTTTGCTTCGCACTTGGCGAGGTTGAAAAAAGCCACGAGGGCTTTT
>DASZWQ010000115.1 GCA_035546535.1 Pirellulales bacterium
GTCAGCGAGCCGACGAACGGATCGTCCATGACCTTGAACGCGAGCATGGCCAGCGGCTCGTCATCCGTGGAATGACGCACCGTTTCGTTGCCCTTGAGATCGACGCCCTTGATCGCCGGAACATCGAGCGGCGACGGGAGATAGTCGACGACCGCGTCGAGCAGCGTCTGCACGCCCTTGTTCTTGAACGCCGAGCCAGCGAGCACCGGGAAGAACTTCGACTCGATCACAGCCCTGCGGATCAGCTTCTTGAGCGTCGCCTCGTCCGGCTCCTTGCCGTCGAAGAACGCTGCAAGCGCCACGTCGTCGAGCTCGACAGCGGCCTCAACGAGCTCGGCGCGATACTTCGCCGCCTCGTCAGCCATATCGGCCGGAATCTCTTCGTCGTGATACTTCGCGCCGAGCGACTCGTCTTCCCAGACGACCGCCTTCATGCGCACCAGGTCGATGACGCCCTTGAAGTTGTTTTCAGCGCCAATCGGCAGCTGGATCGCCACCGGCTTCGCGCCGAGACGCTTCTTGATGTCGTCGAGGCACTGGTAAAAATTCGCGCCGATCTTGTCCATCTTGTTGGCGAACACGATGCGCGGCACGTGATACTTGTCGCCCTGGCGCCAGACGGTCTCCGTCTGCGGCTCTACGCCCTGGTTCGAATCCAGCACGCATACCGCGCCGTCGAGGACGCGCAGCGAACGCTCCACCTCGATCGTGAAATCGACGTGGCCTGGCGTGTCGATGATGTTGAGGCGCTTGCCGTTCCAGATGGCGGTCGTCGCGGCCGACGTAATCGTGATGCCGCGCTCCTGCTCCTGCTCCATCCAGTCCATCGTGGCAGCGCCATCGTGGACTTCGCCGATCTTGTGGCTCTTGCCCGTGTAGTAAAGAATCCGCTCGGTCGTCGTGGTCTTGCCGGCATCAATGTGGGCCATGATGCCGAAGTTGCGGTAGTCTTCGAGTCTATGGGTGCGCGGCATCGGGGGCGGCCTCTAATTCGTTACCAGCGATAGTGCGAGAACGCGCGGTTGGCTTCCGCCATCCGGTGCGTGTCTTCGCGCTTCTTCACCGCGTTGCCGCGGTTGTTGGCGGCGTCAAGCAGCTCCCCCGAGAGCTTGTCCACCATCGTCTTCTCGTTCCGGCCACGCGCGGCCGTCAGCAGCCAGCGGATCGCCAGCGCCTGGCGGCGGTCCGAGCGAACCTCGACCGGCACCTGATAGGTCGCACCACCGACGCGGCGCGAGCGCACTTCGATGGACGGTGCGACGTTATCGAGCGCGTTGCGGAAAATCGCCAGCGGATCCTGCTTCGTCTTCGCCTGGATGACGTCGAAGGCGCCGTAAACGATCTGCTCGGCGACCGACTTCTTCCCGTGGCTCATCACCGAGTTCATGAACTTGGTCACGACCTCGTTCTTGAACTTCGGGTCGGGAGTGATCTCCCGTTTATCGGCGCGGTGGCGGCGTGACATGTGGTCGTTATCCTGGTGTCTTCAGAGACGCGAAAAGGCCGAAACTTACTTCGGCCTCTTGGCACCGTACTTCGATCTGCGCTGCTTGCGGTCTTTTACGCCCTGGGTGTCGAGCACGCCGCGAATGATGTGGTAGCGCACGCCCGGAAGGTCCTTCACGCGGCCGCCACGGATCATCACCACCGAGTGTTCCTGGAGGTTATGACCCTCGCCCGGGATGTAGCCGATGACTTCAAACTGGTTGGTAAGGCGAACCTTGGCGACCTTGCGGAGCGCCGAGTTCGGCTTCTTCGGCGTGGTCGTGTAGACGCGGGTGCACACGCCGCGCTTCTGCGGGCTCTGCTGCATCGCCGGCACCTTGCTGCGCGATACCGGCGCAATGCGCGGCTTGCGGATGAGCTGATTAATCGTCGGCATGCTGCCCTTTCGACTCTTCTTCTCTCTTCCAACGCCAATTCGGCATCGCATGCGCGACACCGCGAGCGCCCTGCCCCGCTTGTTTCATCGCGCGGGAGGCGCTCTCCAAAACAGAGGACCGCGGCCAAGGAGACCGAGGTCATGTTGCTCAAACGTCTGTTGCCAGATTCAGCCGCGTCTAGGACTTCTGTTTCTGCGGGCTAGGCGCCCTGCGGAAGAAAAGACCTACTACCTGCC
This sequence comes from Pirellulales bacterium, assembly GCA_035546535.1. Classification (NCBI taxonomy): domain Bacteria; kingdom Pseudomonadati; phylum Planctomycetota; class Planctomycetia; order Pirellulales; species Pirellulales bacterium. The sequence continues at coordinate 2,120 of DASZWQ010000115.1, forward strand.
GAAAGCGCGCGGAACCTATTGATTCGTGCCCGCGTCGTCAACCCCCAAGGGAGACGGAATTCGCAGGGCCAGCATGCGCGCTCGCCGGGACCCCCAATGTAGGGATTCAAAGGGCGGAAATGAAGCTTCTCCAGGCGGGTTTTATGGTTTTCGGCCTCACCGCCGCGAAGAACCGCGGGCTTGACCCCACCCGTGCCTCCGTCGGTTGTGCCCGAACCGGCCCACATCTAATCTGTGATTCCGGGGGATGCCTTAAGGCATTGGGGAATCAACGTGAGCCTGATCCGTGCACGGGTGGCCGTTTCGGCCGCGTTCTTCCTGTTCGGGACCGGCTTTGGCGTATGGTTCGTCCACATTCCGATCGTGAAGGCGCGTCTGGCCATCGAGCATGGCGTTCTTGGCCTTGCGCTGCTCACCATCGGCCTCGGCTCGGTCATCGCCCAGCCCCTGGCCGGCTATGCGATCAGCCGAGTCGGGTCTCGCCCGGCCACGATCGTCCTCTTCCTCGTCTTTGTCGCGACCTTTGCCGCACCGATCCTCGCGCCGATATTGCCAATGTTGTTTGCCGCCGCCCTGCTTCTCGGTCTGGCCGCCGGCGCCCTCAATGTCGCCGTCAACACGCAGGCATCCGAGGTCGAAGCCGCGCGTGGCAGGCCGACGATGTCGTCGTTTCACGGCTGCTTCAGTTTGGGCGGATTCGCTGGAGCGCTTCTCGGCGGCTACGCCATTTCGCTGGGCTACTCCGACGGCCGCGGCGCACTGGTCATCGCCGGGGCAATGTTCGTGATGGCCGTCGTCATCTGCTTTGGGCTCCCGGCTAGCCGCCCGACAGTATCCGCAGGCGACAAAGGCCCTGCTTTCGCGCTGCCCACCAGCGCAATTCTCAGCCTCGCCGGCCTCGCCTTTATCTGCAACGCGCTCGAAGGTTCCGTAAACGACTGGAGCGCACTCTATCTCGCGACGGTGCGCGGCCTCGACCAGGCAGCCGCAGGGGCGGGCTTCGCCGCGTTCTCTGCCACGATGGCAGCCTGTCGCCTGTTGGGCGGTCCAGTGGTAGCGCGCATCGGCGAGCGCGCCATTCTCGTGTACGGCGGTCTGCTCGCAGCAGCCGGCTTCGCGTTCGTTACGCTAACCCCCTGGAATTCGCTCACCCCGGCTGGATTCGTATTGATCGCCGTCGGCCTGGCCAACACGTTGCCCATCATCATCAGCCTCGGCGCCCGCGCGCCCGGCGCCGCCCCCAGCATCAATGTCGCCGCGGTAGCGACGGCCGCACTTGTCGGCTTCCTCCTCGGTCCACCGATCATTGGCTTCACGGCGCAGTGGCTG
>DASZWQ010000116.1 GCA_035546535.1 Pirellulales bacterium
GATGAATTTCGTCTGTATGTTTTGGACGTCGACCTGGTTCGAGGTGTTATTGACGCCGTTAATCGGCACGATGCCATTACCGGCGAACGTCAGGTTGTGTACGGACAAGACGGGATTCGTGCCCGCGCCGGCCAAGTCGGAGGCGGAGATCTGAATGCCGAACGTGACGATCTGTTCACCAGCCGGAATCACCAAATTAGTGGCATGCGTCGCGACGCTCATCGCGATCAATTTCACGGCCAATGCCGAACGAGCCGGCAACAGCACAGCCAACGCGGCGAGAAGAATGCGAATTACAGGTAATGCGCGTACCGTAGAAATCTGCAACATCAACCTTCGCCCCCGGAATAAGAAACGATCCTTTGCAAAAGCGCGTAGCAAGCCTGCGTTATGAGCAGCATGACTCGACACGAGCGAACAGTATCAACGGCGTCGACCAATAAGAGTGTCGACGAATCAAACGTCGACGAGCGTCGGGTTCAAAGAGTCGCTTGCATTAGCGAAAAGCCGTGTCAGCCGAAGAGAGCCCAGGATTGCTCCGTATCATAGTAATGCCGCAAAGGCATTTCTACAAAAATCCAACGCCTGCCGAATCGATTCTCGTGGCGCTAGTGACGGCCGTCACCGTGGCGACAACTGGACTCTCCACTGCGCGGCAATTACTGCAACTGCCCGCAATTCTCGATATAGATGCGGGCCGACGTCTCCCCGCTCTCGGAGCCTAGCCCCTCGATCATCCGCACTACTTCCATGCCCGCGACCACACGGCCGAACACGACGTGCTTGCTGTCGAGCCACGGTGTGCGTTCGGTGCAGATGAAGAACTGCGAGTTGTTCGTGTTCGGGCCGGAATTGGCCATGCTGAGAATGCCGGGCCCGGCGTGCTTCAGTGTAAAGTTCTCGTCGGGGAACTTTTCGCCGTAGATCGATTTGCCGCCCGTGCCGTCGCCGTTGGTAATATCACCCCCCTGGCACATGAAGCCGGGGATCACGCGATGAAACTTCGACATCTTGTAGCCATAGCCGCGCTCGCCCGTGCAAAGGGCGCGAAAGTTCTCAGCCGTCTTGGGGACGATGTCAGGACGCAATTCGATCACGATCCGCCCCAGCTTGCGACCATCGGCCGCGATATCGAAGAAAACCACAGGCAGCGGCCGCGGCTGCGGACGTTGTTGGGCCGAGACGTACGTTCCACCGCCTAGCGTCAGAACGACGAGCGCCGCGAATGACAAATGCCAGTTCATGGCTATCTCCACGCAAGAGGTGCCAAGAGAGGAATCGAGCCGGTGTGCGTCGGCCGCCACGACCGCACCCCAAAATCTCGGGCAGCATTGTGCCGACGCGTGCGAGACGCCGCAAGATGAAATGCGCGACAGCACAAACGCGCGACGCTAGCGTCGACGACCTTCCTCGTCGGCGACGTCGGCCACGTTCACGGCGGCATCCGAAACCGCGACGTCGTCGTCAGGTTGCTCTGCCGTGGCGCCGCGATGGGCTTTCGCGGCGCGCTGCCGCTGCCACCAGGCCGCGAGCTTCGGCTGCTCGAAAACCTTGTCTCCCTTGATCACTTCCACCGAACGCACGACCTGACGATTATCGTAGTGAACCTCGACGCGCACGTCGGTGCCGTCGGCCAGCGATTCGGCCGGGATGCCAACGACCTCCCACAATCCAAAGGTCGCCACATCCGCGGCGCCATGGATAAGCGCGCGGCCTGCCTTGACTCCCTTCGTGTACCCCTGCTTGAAAGCAAAAACGTCGACAATGTCGCCGTCGCGCTCGTCGCTCCAGACCGGCGCGCCCAGCTCGGCGATCACGTGCGTTCGCGCCATGCCCTTGGAGAGCACCGACAAATCCTTTTTGCCAGGCTGTTGCGTCGCCTTCACCGCAGCGCAGCCCGGCATGAAGGCCGCGGCGGCGACCAAGTGCAGCGCAAGACGTTTGAGCGTGTAAGGAGACGGCACCACGAGTCGCTTCCCGAAACGGGGGGGCCAGACATGGGAGCGGGATGGTAGTTCGCGGGCGACCTACGGGTCAATCGCGACCGGCTTGGCGTGCCGCCAGCATCACGCCGCAAATCGCCCAGTCTGCCGGGCCTACTGGCGTTTCAGTCGCTCAGTAGGCGCGTCGCTCGGGCGGTGGCGGGCCGGCTCGCCCCACGGTGAACGGCCTGGCAAGCGCAGCGCCGGCAATGAATCCGCCGATATGTGCCGCGTAAGCCACGCCCCCTTCGGCCGCGCCGCCGAGCAGTCCCAGCCCGCTAATCAACTGAAAGAGAAACCACAGCCCGACCGCGACATAGCCGGGAATGACTGTCATCACGCGCATCATGATGACTTGCACGCGGCGTGTGGGATATAGCACGAGATACGCGCCCATCACGCCCGAGATCGCCCCCGACGCTCCCAGACTGGGCATGTAGGCGTTGGCT
>DASZWQ010000117.1 GCA_035546535.1 Pirellulales bacterium
GAGGAACATCCAACGAGAACCAAACCGTCAACAGACGCTGCGGCCGCGCGAGACCCGTGAGGGGTCTCACGGGCCGCCAAGCCCAGTGACCCTACATCTTATCCAAGCCCAAAAACTGTCCAACAATTGGGGTCCACCTTACTTCTGCCACGGCTGCCAGGCTCTAGCGTTGATCTGGTTGTCACATCGCCGCCATATGCGCTGCACTTCAAAAAGGAATATGGCAACGCCGACCAGCACGAGTACGTGGACTGGTTTCTCCCGTTCGGCCGCGAGATCAAGCGATTACTCAAGCCGGATGGCAGCTTTGTCCTGAACATCGGCGGAAGTTGGACGCCGGGCGCCCCGATCCGGTCGCTATATCACTTCCGGTTGCTGCTGGCCTTATGCGATGATCTTGGCTTTCACCTGTGCCAAGAGTTTTTTTGGTACAACCCCGCGAAGATGCCCGCCCCTGCAGAGTGGGTCAACGTCCGGCGGGTGCGGGTCAAAGATTCGGTCGAGTACATCTTCTGGCTTTCACCGTCGAAGTTCCCTAGGGCCGACAACGCCAAGGTGTTGCAAGCTTACAGCAAAGACATGGAGCGGCTGATCAAGCGAGGGGTTAAGAACACCAAGCGACCGTCTGGTCACAACATTAAAGAGAGTTTTGCGGCCGACAAGGGTGGATCAATACCGCCAAACATCATCGAGTGCGGTAATAACGAGTCCAATAGCCGCTACATTAAGGAATCTAAGCGGAAGGGACAGAAGGTCCACCCCGCGAGATTCCCCGCCGAGTTACCGCGTTTTTTTATGGAGTTCCTGACGAATCCAGGCGACTTGGTGCTCGACCCGTTTGCTGGGTCGAATACGACAGGTGCAGTCGCAGAACGAATAGGGCGTCGATGGCTCGCCGTGGAGAAGGATCGAGCGTACGCGAAGGATTCCGAGTTACGATTTGAGGAATTCGGTGAGGACTCCAGAGTCGGCCAGCGGCTGATGTTCAACATGAGTTCCAAGTAACAGCCACGCGAAGGCGTCGTTGTTCCAAGCGGGAACACTCGCGATTTGAACGCAAAAGACTCGCCACAAGCGACTTGTGACGAGTCCCAAAAAGAGCCAGCGAAGGGAGTCGAACCCTTAACCCCCGCATTACGAATGCGGTGCTCTGCCGATTGAAGCTACGCTGGCCGATTTGCCCGAAGCGACCTCGAGAAGGCGTGGTGAAACCAGCCGTCCGCTGACGCTGCCAAGGCAAACATCCGAAGCTAAAGAATGGGCTCTGTGCAGTCAAGGCGTCCCCTTGCCAGGTTCTCGCCAGGTAGTGGGTAAGTGCATTTGATGCATTGACCAACAAAAACCTTCACTCTCCCTTCGGGAGAAGTCGGGGTGAGGGCGTCTCAGCTCGAAGCCAATCGCCGATCCCCGCACCGCGGCCCTCTCCTGAAGGGCCTGAAGGGAGAGGACTCGCGGCACGCGGATCAAAGCCTGCACCCGCCTAATCGCCCACGAACCCCTCGCCAACAGGGTGAACGGCAGATCTTTATCCGGGGTTGGTGCCGGAAGTCTGTAGGGTGCCCTGGGGGCACCGTAACGCGAGAATCTCATTCGTGGTGTGCACAGCGCACCCTACAGTCCCGGGCCTCGCAGCAGCCGGCCGCTGCGTAGAAGTGACGCCTTCGACGTTCGCAACTCCACAGTCGGCTTTTCGGGGGATTTTCCCCAAAATCTGCGTGCCCTATCCGGCGAAAGCCGGTAGCATGGGGGAACTGCGGGCGAAACATTTCGCCGGTGCGCAGGGTAACACCCAGCGCACAGGCAAACGCCTGCGAGATGCCTTCGATTTTTTACTGGCCCGACGGGCAAACCCGGACGGGTAAAAAAACGGGGGCCTCTGACGCGCCACATCCACAATGGCATTGCCGGATGGCCAGGGGCAAGTCAACCATCCTGCCGGTAGTCGTCAGAGGCCCCGCGGGCCAGTCTCATTTAGGAACCGGACTCAGGCGTCCGCGTTCTGCCCTCTCCTATATGCAGGGGACGTGCCGATTCATGAGGGCGACGTCGCTCTCAGCCTGGCGCGCACTCGCGCGGGACCTTATTTTCCAAAGACTTAGTATCGATTTTCGCCGCGACATAATTTTCCTTTGTCCATGTTCGAAACTCCCCGTTAGTCGGGGTGGACCATGAAAAATCGCTCAAAATCGCTGTGCAGGATCGAGCACCGCTGCACTTCGCCCGACCAATGGTTCGAGAGCGACCAATTCGTATCACATTGAGACATGCCTGCATTTTACGGGCGTGCCAACATCCCTAATCTGCCCAAACGCATGGCGCTTCTTCCAAACCCGGGGCCGCGTCACTGCGTACGAACGACAGGCAGTGACTGGGTTTGTGCGCATAAGTCTCATTAGTAGAATGGCCGCTTCTCGTTCGCGGCCCCGATAACCAGTAGGGCTGATCTTTTGCCTGGGCTTCTCACCCCAGGGCCAATTGTTTAGGGAGGAACAGCAACGTGCCTGCCAATCCCGCTCGAATCGGACCCTACACCTGTGGCACGGGTCAGCCCCTGTTGGTCATTGCCGGGCCGTGTGTGATCCAGAACGAGGAGCTGACTCTCTCGATCGCCCAACGGCTCGACCGGCTGCGTCGCGAGTTGCCCATCCAGTTGGTCTTCAAAGCGTCGTTCGACAAGGCCAACCGCACCAGCGCCGACGCCTTCCGCGGCCTGGGGGTCGAGGCCGGCCTGGCGGTTCTCGCCCGGGTCCGGGAAGTCACGGGCCTGCCCGTAACGACCGACATTCACGAATCGTGGCAAGCCGAACCGGTCGGCAAGGTTTGCGACCTCTTGCAGATTCCGGCCTTTCTGGCGCGGCAAACCGACCTGCTGGTAGCGGCCGCCAAGACGGGCCGCGCCGTGAACGTCAAGAAGGGACAATTCCTCGCTCCGTGGGATATGCGGCACGTCGTGACTAAGCTGGAACAGTCTGGCTGTCAGAACATCCTGCTGTGTGAGCGCGGCACATTCTTCGGCTACGGGCGCCTGGTCAACGACATGCGCGCGATACCGCAGATGCGGGCCCTGGGCGTGCCAGTCGTGTTCGATGCCACGCACAGCGTGCAGGAGCCTGGCGGTCTTGGCGCGGCCACCGGCGGCAATCGCGCCATGGTCGAGCCGCTGGCCCGCGCGGCCACGGCCATCGGTATCGACGGACTGTTCTTCGAAACGCATCCCGAGCCCGACACTTCGCCCAGCGACGGACCGAACATGATCCCGCTGGACGAATTTCCGGCGCTTATCACGCGGCTGCTTTCGATTCGCGCGACGGTGGAGAAATTTTCGTGATTTCGATTCGACGACACTCCGAACCAAAGCGCGCCGCCGCGACACTAGCCCGAAGCGCAAGCGAGGGCATTGCTGCCACGAGGGGTATCGACCCTCGCTCGCGCTTCGGGCTTGTATCGTTGTTCGCTCGACACGTCGTGCTCGTCGCGATTATCGGTCTTACCACCAGCGGTTGCCAGGACACAAATCGCAGCCCGCGCTCGACACACGTCAGCTCCGCGACGTCGCGCGAGCAGATGAACGATCAGAATCTGCAATACGCTTTCGACGTGCTGCGCAGCACCGAGGAATTTCAGACGGCCGAATCGCTGCAGGCGGTCGTGGCCCGTTTGAATCAATGGACGCAGGACAAGCAGCCCCGCGCCGATTGGCAGCCCGAGCCGATCCTGGAAACGCTTCCCGAAGAGCTGCGCCAGCTCCCCGCCGTGCGCAGCCTGGGCGACTTACGTTTTCCCCCTATCGACGGTCCCGAGCTGCAGCAGACCGTATGGCTGAACGCGATTGCCGAGCGCGCCCGCGGGCAGGAAAGCCAACCGCTGCCGATCGCCCAGGCTCTTTTCGATTGGGTCGTCCGCAATGAGCAGATCGAGCGCGACGCCAACATGCCGGTGCCGCACATGCCGCGGGAGATCCTCATCCTCGGGCATAGCACCGCGGCCGACCGCGCCTGGATTTTTACTCTCTTATGCCGCCAGCAAGGGTTGGACGTCGTCGAACTGGCGATCGCCGGCGACGATGGTACGGAGCCACGTCTGTGGACGCCCGCCGTGTTTCTCGATGGCGAGCTTTATTTGTTCGACACGCGCTTAGGTCTGCCCATCGCCGGTCCCGAGGGCAAGCCGGTGGCCACGCTTCGCGACGTGCTGGCGGACGAGAAGCTGCTGCGTGCGATGGATCTTGATCCACAGCGGCTGTACCCGATCACCGCCGACGACCTGCAGCACCTGGTGGCGCTGGTCGAGGCGTCGCCGATGTTCATCTCGCAGCGCATGCAGTTGGTCGAATCGGAGCTGCCCGGCAAGGAAACATTGATTCTCACCGCGCATCCGTCGGCCCTGGCCGAAAAGGTGAAGTCGCATCCCGGCATCACCGGCGTCCAAGCGTGGCGGCTGCCGTACGAGCGCATGAAAAAGCAAATGCAGCTCGACCGCGAGACGCAGGTCAAAGCGGTCGCCGAGTTTGCCCCGTTCCAGATTCCCAACTCCATCCTCTGGCAAGCCCGCGTGCTGCACTTGTTGGGCAGCTTCGACGGCGACAAAGGGGCAAGCGTCCTGTACCAGTCGGCCCGCCCTTCGGATGCGGATTTGAAGTCATACCGCGACAAGGCGCCGGAAAAGACGCGGCCCAAGGTCGAGAACGACGTGGCGCGGATGAAAGAAGCCAAGCAGTCGGCCAGCTACTGGCTGGGGCTGATCGCTTTCGAGCGTGGCAACTACCCGGCGGCCATCGATTATTTTCAGACCCGCACGCTGGAGGCGGCGCCCGAAGGTCCTTGGACCGGGGGTGCCCGCTATAACCTGGCTCGCTCGCTCGAAGCGCTCGGTCGCACGGACGAAGCCATTCGCTATTACAAAGCCGACCTGTCCGCGCAGCGGTCAGGAAACCTGCTGCGGGCCGAGCGGCTGGAAGCGGCCAAGAAACCTGCGGAAACCGCCGAGAAAGAAAAGGAAGCGGCCGAGTGACCGCCGACCCGTCGCCCTACTGCCACAGACAGCCTTGCCGGGCGAACTGTCGGGCGGTAGACTTGTCTCTCTTACCAATAGGCAATTTTCGGCTGTAGATGAGCCCGCGATGATGGGCCGTTAGCGCGAGGGACTGAACCATGAAAAAAGGCATTCATCCCAAGTACGTGACAACGCACGTTAAGTGCGGTTGCGGCAATACCTTTGAGACGCGCAGCACCCAGCCCGAGCTGAAGGTCGATATTTGCAGCGCCTGCCACCCGTTCTTCACCGGTAAGTTGAAGTACGTGGACGCGGCCGGACGTATCGAAAAGTTCAAGAGCAAGTTTTCTGGAAGCGGTTACGCCAGCGTCGAACGCGGCAAGAAGGGCGGCAAGGCGGCCAAAGCCCAAGCTGCCGAGACCTAGCTGCTGGAGACTGGCGTTCTGCCAGTCTCTTTCGAGTCGGACCGCACCGACCTTGGCGTGTGCGCCGGCTCACTTCTTCTCCGCGCGATTTTTCGGCGTGGCTCTCGAACTGCTTCCGGTTTCGTGCATGCGCACTTTTATTGGGTGAATTCCGATGAGGGACCAACTCGACCAAACGCTGGCCCGTTTTGAGGTGCTGGAAAAGCAACTGCTCGACCCAGCCGTGCAGGCTAACGGCGCGCAGATGGCCGCCGTATATCGCGAGCACGGCTCGCTGGCCAAGCTGGCCACCAAGTATCGGCGCTTCAAGGACTTGAACGCGCAGATCGCCGAGGCTCAGGAAATGATCGCCGGCTCGGATCCTGACATGCGCGAGCTGGCCGAGGGGGAGCTGCCCGGTCTCAAGGAGCAGCGCGAGGCCTACTGGGACGAGCTGTTGGATATGACCGTCGGCGGCGAAGATGCCAACCGCACCCGCTGCATCATGGAGATTCGCGCGGGAACCGGCGGTGACGAAGCGGCCCTGTTTGCCCGCGACCTGTACGACATGTACAGCCACTACGCCGACCACAAAGGCTGGAAGGTGGAAGTGATGGACATGAACGCCACCGAACTGGGTGGCTTCAAGGAAATCGTCCTCAGCGTTTCGGGCGAAGGTGTCTATCGCGAGCTGCAGTACGAAAGCGGCGTCCACCGCGTGCAGCGCGTCCCCAAGACCGAAGCCAAGGGACGCATTCACACCTCGACCGCCACCGTGGCCGTCATGCCCGAGCCCGAGGATGTGGAAATCGACATCAAGCCCGACGATTACCGCAAGGACCTGTTTTGCGCGAGCGGTCCCGGTGGGCAGCACGTGAACAAAACGGCCTCGGCCGTGCGTTTGACCCACTACGAGACGGGCATCGTTGTCAGTTGTCAGGACGAAAAAAGTCAGCACAAGAACCTGGCCAAGGCCCTGCGCGTGCTCAAAACGCGCGTCTACGAAATGAAGCGCCAAGCCGAAGATGCGAAGCGCGCCAGCGAACGCAAAACCCTGGTCGGCAGCGGCGAGCGCAGCGAGAAAATCCGCACCTACAATTTTCCCGAGAACCGCGTCACGGATCACCGCATTAACCTCACGCTGTACAAGCTGTCGAATATCCTGGCGGGCGACCTCGCGCCGGTGACCGAAGCCCTGATCGATTACGATCGCCAAGCGCAGCGATCGCTGATGGGTACCGTCGATTGAACTCCTCTACGGCCTGCTGCTCTCTGCCTGCTGCCCGCCGCTATCTGACTACTGACTACCGGCAACTGACTACTGGATTGGCCATGTCCGAAGCCGAAGTGTGGACCGTCGGGCGGCTGCTGACCTGGACGGCCCAGTTTCTGAAGGATCGCGGCGCCGAGAGTCCCCGCTTGGACGCTGAAATCTTGCTGGCCGAGGCCCGCGGCAGCCGGCGGATCGACCTTTACACCTCGTTCGAAGAAGCGCCGACCGAAGAAGTCCGCACGAAGTTCCGCCAGTTGGTCAAGCAGCGGGCCGAAGGCATGCCGGTCGCCTACCTGGTAGGCCGCCGCGAATTCTATTCGCTGCCGTTTCAAGTGACCCGCGACGTTCTCATCCCGCGCCCGGAAACCGAACTTTTGGTCGTGCGCCTCTTGGACCTGTTGGCAGCAGGCGCGCAGCAGACGCCCGGCGAAACTTTGCACGTTGCCGACGTGGGCACCGGCAGCGGGATTATCGCGATCTGCGCCGCCAAGAGATTTGCGAATTGCCACGTGACCGCGATCGACAAGAGTGCCGCCGCGATAACAATCGCCCGCGCGAATGCCGAACAGCACGGCGTGGCCGAGCGCATGGAATTCGTCGAAGGCGATTTGCTATCAGGGCTGCCGGCCGAGCCCACGTTCGATTTCATCGCCAGCAACCCGCCCTACGTCAGCGAAGCCGAATTCGCGCAGCTAGCACGCGATGTACGCGATTTCGAGCCGCGCGGGGCACTCGTCTCCGGGCCGCACGGCACCGAGGTCATCGAACGCCTGGTGCCGCAGGCGGCCGAACGGCTGAAATCGGGCGGGCATCTCTTGACCGAGATCAGCCCCATGATCGAAGCTGATGTGCGGCGCCTGATCGAGAGCGACGCACGCTTCGAACTCGCCCCAACGATTAAGGACCTGGCCGGCCACGCTCGCGTGGTACAAGCCAGGCGAAGATAAACGACGAGAGGCGACGAGCTTTACGACCCTTCCATCAACAACGCTGCGTCAAAACTTCGGTGCCACTGGTGGCTCGTGCACCAGTGCTGAACTCACAGCAGACACCGCTCTTCACCGAGAACCTAGACAGCCAGCAGCATGGATGCTCTGCGAATCACAGGCGGCGCGAAGCTCGCCGGCACGGTTTCGGTCAGCGGATCGAAGAATGCGGCGCTCCCGATGATGGCCGCGGCGATACTTGCCGACGGACCTGTGCGAATTGATGGCGTGCCGCGCCTGCTTGATGTCGAAACGCTGGCACAGTTGCTCACGCGGCTCGGCATGTCGGTGCGACGTGACGCCGCCGGCTCGGTCCACTTGGAGAACATCGATGCGACGCTTGTTCGCGCCGACCGGCGACTCGTCGCGCGCATGCGGGCAAGCTTCTGCGTGCTTGGCCCCTTGCTGGCTAGGCGCCGCAAGGCGATTGTTCCGCTCCCTGGCGGCTGCGCGATCGGGGACCGCCCTGTCGACTTGCACTTACGAGGCCTGGCGGCGCTGGGCGCCGACGTGCGGATCGAACGCGGCTGCGTGATCGCCAAGGCCCGACGACTCTCGGGCGCGATGATCGATTTATCGGGCCCGCGCGGCCCAACCGTGACCGGCACGGCCAACGTGATGAGCGCGGCCGCGCTGGCCCGCGGCAAAACCGTGATCACCGGCGCCGCGATCGAGCCGGAAGTTGTCGATCTCGGCGAGATGCTCAATGCGCTCGGAGCGCGCATCGCGGGCTTAGGCACACCGACCATCGAAATCAGCGGCGTCAATCAACTCGGCGGCGGATCGTATCGGATAATCCCCGATCGGATCGAAGCGGCGACGTTGCTCTGCGCCGGGGCGATCACGGGAGGAAGCGTTGCCGTGAGTGGCGCACGCGCCGATCATCTGACGGCGGTGCTCGAAGCGCTTGAGGCCATGGGCTGCACGATCGATATCACTGCCGATCAAATCTCTTTGCGGTCTACAGGTAACCTTAAGCCGATTTCATTGACGGCGCTTCCCTATCCCGGCATTCCGACCGACGTGCAATCACAACTCACGGCCGTGGCGACGCGAGCCACAGGGCAAAGCCGCATCGCGGATCGGGTGTTTCCCAAACGATTTCATCACGTCCGCGAATTGGCGCGGTTGGGCGCGGCCGTCCGTCACGTTTCTGGCCGCGCGATCGTGCGTGGCCCGGAGAATTTAACCGGCGCAGTGGTGACGGCAACGGATCTGCGGGCAAGCGCCGCACTTGTCCTCGCCGGCCTGGCCGCCTCTGGCGAAACGATCGTCCGCCGCGTTCGGCATCTGGATCGGGGCTATGAAAGGCTCGAAGATAAGCTCGCAACATTAGGAGGAAGGGTCGAGCGCATTTCGAAAGTGCGACAGGCGGCAGTTCAAAGCTGAGGTGTTTCGATGAAATGCAACGCGCGAACAGGATACATCGCCGACTATCGGTCCGCGATCGGCGGATGCCTAGTCGCCTTGATAATCAGCACGCCGTCTCATTCGCAGGATGGCCAGCAGGCTGCGCCATCCTCTACGCTTAAGCTTGTACTGCGGTCACTGCCAAGCACAACCGAATCGCTCATTGTCCTCGGCCCTTACAAGCCCCATCCGCCCACCCGGCCCGAGCCGATTGGTCACGCGGCCGACGGTTCGCCGTACTTCGCGGCGGACGCACAGCTCAAGGATGTGACAACCGAATGGGAAGCCTACCGGTGTAATCGCGTATTCACTTCCATGGACCGTCGCGTCGAGTCCTATTGCGAAACACATGAAATTGATCTCTCGGTATTTTCCTTTCGCGCTTTGCGCACTGAGTTTGCAATTCCCGGTGGCACTTCGATTGAAGCGTGTCAGATCGTTGTCTTCAAAGACCGTCTAGAGAATTCGATCGAAGACTTGTTCGAGAACCCACTTGCGGAAATAGCAGGCACGGACGTAATCGAAATTTTCGAAAAGACTGTGCCCGTCGGAGGTCCCAATCAGCCAGCGGTCGTCGGCCCCGTTCAACCTCCGCCGAAGAGGGACCGGATGTTTCTCGCAATTCCTTACGATCGCATGCTTGTCGCGTCGAACTCGTGGGCCGTTCTCACGCACGTTTTGAAGTCCCTACGAGCCACGTCAGTGCCCGACAATGGCCTTCGAGCGACGCGTGACGCCGGCCATACGCGTCTGTGGGGTGTTCGCCGCTTTGGGCCATCGTTTGCACGTGATGGCACCGCGGCAGTCGTTCAGCGCGATCCTGGGGCTAAACGGCTTGAGATGGCGTACGAAGCGGCCACCGATTCGGTTGTCCTGCGATACATTTCGTCGGCACGCGATTCAGAAGCAACGCTGCAAACGTTCTTTCAGTCAATCGGACAGAAAGTGCCACCGGTTCGCAGACGGGATGCAGAGACCGTGGAATTGACCCTACGGGAGCCGGCGCGTGAGTGGATTCTGGTTTTCGCTGTTCTGGGAATGCTTGTACTGCCTTGACGATCCACCGGCGCTCGGCCCAGAATCGAGCCATGAGCTCGCCCTTACCTGATCTGCGCATCGGCCATGTGAACGTCGGTTTTCCGGTCGTTCAAGCGGCACTTTCCGGCTACAGCGATTACGCCATGCGAGCGATCGCCCGGCGCCTGGGGGCGACCTATGCGCTGTGCGAGGTCGTGCTCGATCGCATTATCATGCAGACGCGCCGCAAGGAGCGGTTGCGCTTCATGCACGTCGCCGATGACGATCATCCCGTGGGCGGGCAGTTGATGGGGAGCGACCCGGAAGAATTCGGCCCGGCCGCCGCGCACCTGGCCGCAGCCGGGTACGATGTGATCGATATCAATTTCGGCTGCCCAGTGAAAAAGGTGCTGGGGCGCTGCCGTGGTGGCTTCCTGCTCAGTCAGCCGGAGATTGCGCTGGAGATCGTGTCGCGCGTCCGCGAGCATGTCCCGCCCGAGCGGCCGGTGACGGTGAAGATGCGGCGTGGGCTCGACGATTCGCAAGAGAGCCGCGACAAGTTCTTCACGATCTTCGACGGCGCGTTCGCCCGCGGCGTCGCGGCGATCACGGTACACGGCCGCACGGTCGAGCAGCGCTACATCGGGCCCAGCCGGTGGGAGTTCCTGCGCGAAGTGAAGCAGCACGCGGGCACGCGGACCGTGCTCGGCAGCGGCGACCTGTTCTCGGCCGAAGATTGCCTGGCCATGATGCGCGAAACGGGGGTCGACGGCGTCACGGCCGCGCGCGGCGCGATCGGCAACCCGTGGATCTTCGCGCAAACGCGAGCCTTGGCCGCAGGGCTACCGCTGCCGGCTCCCCCCAGCGTTCACGAGCAGCGCGAAGTGATTCGCGAGCACTACCGTTTGGCCGAACAGATTTATGGGCCGAACGCCTGCGGCCGGCAAATGCGCAAGTTCGGGATCAAATACGCGCAATTGCATCCGCAGGCACTCGAGGTGCGCGACGCGTTCATCCGCGTCAGTCGCGCTGACGAGTGGCCGCTGGTGCTCGAAGAGTTTTACGCCGAGGATCGACCGGGCAACTATGCGCCGGCCGGTCCGGATGGCGCCGTGGCCGAGGATGCTGAATGCGTCGACGCCGCGTGAAGGGCCGCTTCGAGTTCTTCGCGAACCGTAGCGTCGGTTTCGTGTTTTAGGCGCTGACGTAGCGCTGCCGCGATCGTGCTTCCTCCGATTTGACCCAAGGCCCAGGCGCAGGCGCCGCGCACGAGCGATTCCGTGTCCGCAAGACCCGCGACGAGCGCCGAGACGGCCTCGCCGCAGCGCCTGTTCCCCAGCACGAGCGCCGCGTTGCGCAGCAGGCCGCGCCGCTTCGCACGCCACAATGGTGTGTCCCGGAAGCGGGCGCGGAAGCTCTCGTCACTCAATGAAAAAAGCGGGATCAACTCCAGCGGCCGCGAGCCCTCGTGCGGCTGCAATGCCGGCTCGTCACTCTCGGGCGCCCGGCGGTTCCACGGGCAGACATCCTGACAGACGTCGCATCCGAAGACCCAATCGCCTAACCCAGAACGCAATTCCATCGGCACCAGCTCGCGCAACTCAATGGTCAGGTAACTGATGCAGCGGCGGCTGTCGAGAACGTACGGAGCGACGAAGGCCTGCGTCGGGCAAGCGTCCAAACAGGCGGTACACGTGCCGCAATGATCGGCCGCGTGCGGGGCGTCGTAGTCAAGTTCGACATCGGTCAGCAGCACCGCCAAAAAAAACCAACTGCCGATCTCGCGATTCAGGAGCAGCGTGTTCTTGCCAATCCAACCCAACCCGGCCAGTTGGGCGAACTCCCGTTCCAAGAGGGGCGCCGAGTCGACAATGCCCCGCGCTAGAGCCGTTGGCACCTTGGCGCGCAAGGCTTCACGGAGTATGCCCAGTCGTTCGTGAATCAGATCGTGATAATCCGCGCCCCAGGCATATCGCGAAATGCGCCCCTGTCCCGGCTCCGGTGTTACCGGTTCCGCAGTGCGATAGTTCATCGCCAGCACGAGCAAGCTGCGCGCCCCGTCGAGCACGTGGCGCGGATGCTCGTAAGCCGCCTCGCGCTTCGCCAGATAATGCATTTCGCCGGCAAAGCCCTGGGCCAGCCAATCGCGCAAATGCTCGAATCCCGCCGCGGGGACGGCCGGGCAGGCGCCGGCCAGGTCGAAGCCCAGTTCCCGCGCCGTCTGTTTCAAATAAGTGGTCAGCGCCGCACGATCCATGCGGCAAGTCTAGCAGACAATAGACGGTCGCGCCCGCGATGATTGCGGCCGCTCAGGCAGCCGTCTTGCGCGTGTCCGGCCGATGGACGGGCGAGGCGTGGGGTGGCGTCGGCACGTTCTGCCGTGGATCGTATCGCCGACGCAAGGCCGCGCGACGCGCTTCGGGACTGGTCGCAATCGCGGCCGGCTCATCGGTCCGATGCCGCGTGAACCAGGTCATCAGGGCCGGCAGCATCACGAGC